>CAZJTB010000008.1:0-9629 GCA_964548485.1 uncultured Chryseobacterium sp.
AATCGCTTCACCACGCTCTGGGGCTCGTGGGTCATCGAGGGGCGCACCAAACGGGTGTACTTCGGCGCGGACTCGGGCTACTCACCCACCTTCAAGGCAGTGGGTGAGCGCTTCGGGCCCTTCGACCTCGCGCTGCTGGAGTGCGGTGCCTACAACGAGCGCTGGTCGAACATCCACATGATGCCCGAGGAGACCGCGCAGGCGGCGGTGGATGTGAAGGCCAAGGTGCTCATGCCCATCCACTGGGGCAAGTTCAGCCTGGCCATGCACCCGTGGAAGGAGCCCATCGAGCGCGTGTCGGCGAAGGCGGCGGAGCTCGGCATTCCCGTGCTCACCCCGCGTATCGGCCGCATCGTGAACGGCCCTGACATGGGCCTGAGCGAGCCCTGGTGGACGGAGCTGAAGTGAATGCGAAGGGCCACCCCTGCGGCTGGCCCTCCGATTGGAAGCGGTGATACTCAGTGCGCGATCACCACGCGCTGGCGCAGGGCGCTGCGGCCCTCGGCATCGAGCAGGTGCAGCACGTAGGTGCCCGCACGCACATCGGCCACGGCGAGCTGGCCATTGGCGGGCACGGCGGCGCGCAGGGCCTCACGCCCCTCCAGGTCGAAGAGCACGGCGGTGTCGCGTCCGGCCAGGGCGCCGCTCACGGTGATCGCCTCGTTCGCGGGGTTGGGGTAGAGCAGCAGGGTGGGCCGCTCCTGCTCGGCCAGGCCGGTGTTCACCTCCACCACGATGCGGCCCTTCATGCCCGAGCCGGCGTGCGGAGCGCACACATAGTAATAGGTGCCCGGTACGGTGAGGTTGAGCTGGTGCGTGCCGGAGCCGTAGTTGAAGCCGCCCGAGAGCGGCGTGTTGCCGTTGGCGTTCCAGGTGGCCTCGCTCACCTGCGTCATGGTGTGGCCGCCGCCGATGGTAGCGGTGATGGTGGCGCCGGCCTGCACGGTGAGCAGGTTGGGGCTGAAGGTGAATCCGCTGGTGGTGATGGTCTGGGCCTGCGCGGCGGCCGTGATGGCGAGGGCGAGGAGCGTGGCGTAACGAAGGTTCATGGGGAGGATTTGCTTCCAAGACACGGTTCGCGCGCGATCCGTTGCCGGAGCCTGAACATTTCACGTCATCGGGGCAGGGCGCGGCCCGATGATCGCCTTGCCGCTCGCCAGGACCAGCTCAGCGGAAGCCTGGCTTCGATGACCCGATCAGCTGAAGGCGTACATCACCGCGCCCACCACCCAGGTGAGCAGGAAGCTGAAGTAGGCCATGCGGAGCGGCGTGTACTTCTGCCGCGCGATGTAACGGCCGTGCGAGTGCAGCTCCTCCAGGATGGCATCGTGGCTTCGCGGAGGCGAGGAGAGCACGGTGTGCATGCGCTGCTTGTAATCCGAGAGCGACAGCTTGATGAAGGAGGTGAAGAAAAGCAGGTTGAAGCCCGCAGGAAGCGGTCCATTCTCCCTGATCCGCTGCTTCAGCGAGGGCGCCTTGGGCAAGGTGGCATAGGCGCAGAGCAGGATGGTGCCCAGCGCGCCGATCGTCATGACCCAATAGGGCGCCTTGGGCCCCACGAGCGCATGATCCGACACCTTGCTGAGCGAGAATTGCAGCAGGACGGCCGAGAGGGTGAGCATGAGGTTCGCCTTCAGGTCGCTCATCTGGCTTATCGCCATCAGGTTCACGCGGCTCTGGGCCAGCAAGTAGTCGCGGTGGTCCGCCGTGTACGGATCCACATCCTCGTACCGGACCGGCGGCAACTGGGCATCCTCGGGCGGCGCAGGATCAGGGCGCGGCTCTTCGCTCTGCTCTTCCATGCGGGCAAGGTATCACCCGCCCCTTAACCCTTGTATGGTGGCACGCACCTCCGCGATGGTGCTCGGCTTGAAGTCGAGCTTCGGCGATTGCCCGTTGCGCACCGTGGAGCGGCTCAGCCAGGCCTTGCCATCGACCACTTTATAGGCCACCATCGTCGCGGGTTCATGCCTGGGCAGGCCGGGCTGGCGGAAGGTGCCATCGGGCCAGCGGGTAAGCCGCATCATGCTGTTGATGCCCGTGAAGACAAGGTAAACATGCTTGCTGGCGGTATCCGGGTCCTGCACGATCAGCTCGTACTGCTGCGCTTGGGGCACGTTGTAGAACCGGTCGCAGTTGATCCAGCCCAGCGCGTTGGTGGCGAACACGTAGCCCTGCAGGGCGCGGCCATCCTCCAGCCCCAGGCTATCCAGGCAGCGGCCATAGGCCTGCACGCGCTCCTCATTGGCGGCGCGCCAGGCCTCCATTTGCCGCTGATGCCGGGCATGCGCGGCGTCGAGCTGCTCCTTGAACCGCGCCTCGGCCTCGGGCACCGTGTGCTTCCAGAAGTGCTCGCGCGCGCAGGCGGTGTCGGACTGCCACTGGGCGAAGGCGGCCTTGTGCACGGCATAGCGCGTGGGCCACGCACGGCATTCCTCGTGGTAGCGCTCCATCTTCCGCTCGTAGGCGGCCATCTTCTCAGCATGAACGGCCACTGCATGCTCGTACCGGCGCTGGTCGGCGGCGGCGATGCGCGCGCGGCTGAGCGCCTGGTACCAGGCGATGCGCGAGGTGTAGCTCTCGCGGCGCGGCGGCAAGGGCTCGCGCGGGCGCACGGGCTCTGTGGGCAGCACCGGGCGCGCGCTGAGGTCGGGTTTGTAGATGGGCCGATCGAACGCGGGCCAAGCCAGGCGAGGGGCGCGCGTCACGGGCATGCGGCAGGGATCGGCGGGTGGCTGCCCGGTGTTGCTCCAATCGGCCCCCGTCGCCGAGGTGAAGAGGCTCATGCCATCCTCGCGCGCCGGTGCGGGCAATGCGATGAGCAGGCGCGTGGCGGTATCGAGCGTGAGCGCATTGCCCTTGGCGTCCGCGGCCTCCACCTTCAGCATGCCGCCGGTGATGAGCAGCTGGCCATGGGAGAGCGTGCTCAGGCCCTCGGCGAGCATGTCGGCGAGCTGGATGGCCTCGGTCACGGTCACATCCACGGAGCCCTTGATGGGCCTGCCATCCGCATCGCGCAGCGCGCCGCCAGGTATGCGCACGGCGCTGCCCTGGAGGCCGGCCACCCATTGCGGCTTGGCCGGATCGATGCGCGTGGTGCTGCTGCGCGCGTTGCCGATGCGGCGCTGCAGGTCGTCAACCCCGCCGAGGGCCTGGCGGCTGAAGACGACTTCCACGCGGCGGTTCAGCTGCTTCTCCCCGTCGCTGGCGTTCGCTGCCACGGGCCTGCGCTCGCCATAGGCCCGCACTCCGATGCGTTCGGGCGCGACGCCCCACGCGATGAGCCGCTCGCGCACCGATGCCGCCCGGTGCTTCGCGAGCACTTCATTGAAGCCCGTTCCGCCATCGCTATCGGTGTGTCCGCTGATGATGAACTCGTGCTCCTCGCTGCGATCGGTAGCCGCCACGAACCGCTGGAGCTCGCCCAGCGCGGCCTCATCCAGGCGGAAGTCGTTCACGGCGAAGAGGAGGGTGGTGCGCGCTTCGGCGGAAGCGGGCGCCTGCGCAGGGAGGCGCAGGTGGCACGAAAGGAGCAGGGCGCTTGCGGTGATGAGTCGGATGCGCATGGGGCTAGGGATTCGTGGCACGCTGATTCAACCGCGTGGGAGCCGCCCGTATTGCCCACGCGCTCCGATGAATGCGCCTGACGTGCTGAGGTCACTGCGCGCAGGCCATCAACCGCCAGGCCGCGGTGCCAGGATCCGGGAGCGCTCCAATACGCTGGCGCGTACGCCGTTCTTTTGCCCCATGACCATACGGATCCGCTCCATTGCCGTGGCCCTGTGCTGCCCGGCTGCCCTGCTCCATGCCCAGTGCGATCGCTGGCAGCAGCGCGTGAAGTACGACATGCAGGTGGAACTGGATGCCGCCAGCCACCGGTTCACGGGCCGGACGGCCCTGGCCTACACGAACAACAGCCCCGATACGCTGCATGAGGTGTTCTTCCATCTCTACTTCAATGCGTTCCGGCCCGGCAGCGAGATGGACGTTCGATCGCGCACCATCATCGACCCGGACCCGCGGGTAACGGACCGCATCGCGACGCTGAAGCCACACGAGACGGGCGAACTGGTCGTTGATCGGATGGCGCAGGGCAGCAGGCCCGTTCGCCTCGAGCACCTGGGCACCGTGCTTCGGGCCGTGCTGGCGCAGCCGTTGCTTCCCGGCAGGAGCACCACCATCGACTTCGACTTCCACGGTCAGGTGCCGGTGCAGATCAGGCGCAGCGGGCGCGACAATGCCGAGGGCGTGGGCTACAGCATGACCCAATGGTACCCGAAGCTCGCCGAGTACGATCAGCGCGGCTGGCACGCCATCCCCTATGTGGGCCGCGAGTTCCACGGCGTCTGGGGCGATTTCGATGTGCGCATCACGCTCGACAGCGCCTACACCGTGGCCGCGACCGGCATGCTGCAGAACCCCGAGCAGATCGGCCATGGCTATCCCTCGCGCAAGCCCGTTAAGCGGCCCAATGGCGGCAGGCTCATCTGGCGCTTCGTGGCCAGGGATGTGCATGATTTCGCCTGGGCAGCCGACAAGGATTACAAGCATGTGGTGCGGCCCATGAACGACGGGCCAGAGCTCCATTTCTTCTATAAGGACCAGCCCGAGCTGGAAGCCGTGTGGCGCGAGCTGCCGGGCTACATGGAGAAGAGCTTCCGGTTCATGAGCGAACGCTTCGGCCGCTATCCATGGCCGCAGTACAGCTTCGTGCAGGGCGGCGATGGCGGCATGGAATACCCCATGCTCACGCTGATCACCGGAAGGCGGCGCATCGGCAGCCTGGTGGGCGTGAGCGTGCATGAGAGCGTGCACAGCTGGTACCATGGCGCCCTGGCCAGCAATGAGGGGCGCTTCGCCTGGATGGATGAGGGCATGACCGAGTACGCCAGCAGCAAGGTGATGCAGCACCTCTTCGGCGGCAGTGACGACCCCCATGCCTCCGCGTTCGATGGCTACCGGGCTTTGGTGGAGAGCGGCAAGCACGAGCCGCCCAGCGTGCATGCCGACCACTTCCTCACCAATGCCGCGTACGGCACCACGGCCTACAGTTTCGGCGAGATGCTCATCCATCAGCTCGGCGCGGTGGTCGGCGAGAAGACCCTCGCCTCGGGGCTGCTTCGCTACTTCGATGCCTGCCGGTTCAAGCACCCGGAGCCGATCGACCTGGAGCTCGCCCTCGAGAAGCAGAGCGGGCTCGAGCTGGATTGGTATTTCGATCAGTGGGTGAATACCACGCGCACCCTCGATTACGCGGTGGCCGAGGTGATGCAGGTGGGCGATTCACTGCGCATCACCCTCGCGCGCAAGCGTGACCAGCTCATGCCCGCGGACCTGGCGATCGTTGGGCGTGACGGACGCATCCGGCGCTATCACGTGCCGCTCTCCCTCGCGCGCGGCGCCAAGCAGCCGGGAAGCGAAGCGGAGGACTTCACCGTGCTGCCGCCCTGGCCCTGGACCAATCCCAGCTATTCCTTCTCGGTGAAAGGCGACATCGGGTCGGTGGCCGCCGTTGTCCTGGACCCGCAGCAGCGCACCGCCGACATGGATCGCAGCAACGATGCGATCGAGCTGCCCGATGGCGCGCGGGGCATCTTCCGCAACTAATGATCAAGGATGCGCTTCAGCACCTGGGCGAATTCCCTGGGCCGCTCGATGTTCGCCACGTGGCCGGTGCGCGGGATCACCACCCAGCTCTCCTCGGGCAATCCGTTGCGATGCAGCACGGCGCGGCCCACGGCGTTGGGGATCAATTCGTCGCGCTCGCCCCAGATGAGGTGCACGGGCATCTTCCATGCGTAGCGCTTGTGGATGAAGCGCTCCTCGTGGGCCATGAGGTCCTTGAGCAAGGTGATCTGCGCGGCGCGGTAGGGCTCGGCGAACTCGCGGTAGATCTGGTTGAGGAGGAAGCCCGGCAGCGGCGGGTCGCGGTACAGCGAGAGCTTGATGCCGAAGCGCAGGTCCTTGGCGGTGGGCGTGCGCATCACGGCGAGCATGCTCGGCGCGCCGTGGGCACGGGCGATGCTGTCGGCCAGGGCCGCGCTGTAATCGCTCACGAGGCCGTCGTAGATCACCAGGTGGCTCACGCGCTCCGGATGCAGCTCGGCCAGGCGAGCAGCCACCCCGCCTCCATAACTGCTGCCAACCACCGCCATCGGACCCTTCGCGCCGATTCCCTCCAGTATCGCGATCACATGCGCCACCTGATCGTCGATGCTCTGTCCGGCGTTAGCGGTATCCCATTTCAAGCTTCGCCCGTGGCTCAGCAGGTCGGGCATGATGCAGTCGAAGCCCTGGCGAAGCAGATTGGCCGTCTTGCTCCATTGCAGCGCGCTGGTGCCAGTGTAGCCGTGAAGGAGCAGGAGCTTGGGCTTGCCGGTTTCACGGCGCCAGGCGAAACGCTGCCCGGGAGGTTCCACAGCGCTCGGTAGGGCCGCGGCATCCGAGGTCAGCGCGCTCGCCTTCAGCACGGCTTCCGTGTAGCCGTTCCGCTTCAATCGATTGTCTGCCGCCCGCCCGTGCATGCGGGCCAGGTTGCAGGAAGAAGCCAGGGCGGCTGCGGCGATGCAGGCGATTGGAAGGCGCATGCTGCAAAGGAAGCGCCCCACGGAAATCCGTGGGGCGCGCCGGGTCGGACTGCACGGAAGATCAGGCAGCCACCTCTTCCTCCTTATGCCCGCTCACCAGCTTGTGCTGCAGCTCGGTGGGCACGGGCTGATAGGCATGGAAGCGCTCGGTGTAGGTGCCGCGCCCCTGAGTAAGGCTGCGGAGGGTGGTGCTGTACCGGTCAAGCTCCGCCAGTGGCGTATGGGCCTTGATGATCTGGTATCGGCCGCTGCTGTCCACGCCCATGACGATGCTGCGGCGGCCCTGCAGGTCGGTCATCACATCGCCCATGAGGTCGGCGGGCACACGCACCTCCAGCTCCTGGATGGGCTCCATAAGCTGCGGGTCGGCCTTGGTGAAGGCCTCGCGGAAGGCCTGCAGCCCGGCGATCTTGAAGCTGATGTCGTTGCTGTCCACCGGGTGCATCTTGCCATCGTGCACGATCACGCGGATGTCGCGCGCGGGTGATCCCGTGAGCGGCCCGCGCTCCATCTTCTCCATCACGCCCTTGAGGATGCTGGGCATGAACTTGTTGTCGATGACGCCGCCCACGATGCAGTTGTAGAAGACCAGCTTGCCCCCGGTGGGCAGGTCATGCTCCTCTTTGCCGCGCACGCTATGGCCCGTGGGCTCGAGCATGCCCTCATGCCACGGCTCGATCTTCAGGTGCACCTCGCCGAACTGGCCGCTGCCGCCTGTCTGCTTCTTGTGCCGGTAGCTCGCTTCCGCCGGCTTGCGGATGGTCTCGCGGTAGGGGATGCGCGGGCTGCTGAAGGCGCAATCGACCTTGTAGTGATGGTTCAGCTTCCACTTGAGCAGGCTCAGGTGCAGCTCGCCCTGGGCCCCCACGAGCTGCTGCGCGGTCTCGCGGCTGTACGTGAGCACGATGGTGGGGTCCTCTTTCTGAATCTCCACCAGCGCGGCATGCAGCTTCTCCTCGAGCTTCTGGTCCGTGGCCTTGATCACCTGGCGCAGGCGCGGCTCGGGGAAAGCGATAGGCTTCAGCTTCACGGCCTTGCCGGGCGCATGCAGGGTGTGCGCCGTGGCGGTGTCCTTTAGCTTCATGGTGCCGCCGATGTCGCCGGCCGCTAGCTTCTGCACCGGCTTGCGCTCCTTGCCGTCCACGATGAAGAGCTGATTGATGCGCTCGGTGGCACCGGTGTTGTCGTTCACCAGCTCGGTGCCCTCGGTGACCTCGCCGCTCATCACCTTGAAGAGCGTGATGTGGCCGGTGCGCGGCTCAATCACGGTCTTGAAGGTGACCAGCACCGGCGGCCCATCGGCGCGGCATTCGAGCGTGCCGCCATCGGCCAGCTCCTCGGCGGGCATCTCCAGCGCGGCAGGCGCCACGTTGTCGATGAAGCCCATCATGCGGCCGCTGCCCATGTTGCGCAGCGCGCTCAGGCAGAACACCGGGAAGCAGGTGCGCTTCATCATGCCTTGCTTCAGGCCGATGCGCATCTCGTCCTCATCGAGCTCGCCTTTCTCGAAGTAGTGCTCCATCAGGGCCTCGTCGTTCTCGGCCGCCCGCTCCACCAGCTCCTTGTGCAGCGCATTGGCCTTCTCCAGCTCGTTGGCGGGGATGGGCTGCTTCTCGGGCTTGCCACCGGCGTCCTTGAACACGTACATGGTCATCTTCAGCAGGTCGATGATGCGGTGGAAGCCATCGCCCTGCTCCACGGGGTACTGCATCACGGTGACGGCATTGCCGAAGTGCTCCTTGGCCTGGCCGATGGTGGCCTCGAAGTCCGCGTTGGGGTGGTCCAGCTGGTTCACCCCGATGATCACCGGCCGGTCGTATTGCGCGATGTGCTCCCAGACCAGGTCGGTGCCCACCTCCACGCCATGGTGCGCGTTGAGCAGCAGCACGCAGGTGTCGGCCACGCGCAGCGCCGGTATGGTCTCGCCCACGAGGTCGTCGAGGCCCGGCGTGTCGATGATGTTGATCTTGTAGCCCTGCCACTCGGTGTGCAGCACCGTGCTGTACGCGCTGCTGCCGCGCTCGTGCTCGAGCTCGTGGTGGTCGCTCACCGTGTTCCTGTCCTCGACTCGGCCGCGGCGTTGGATCAGACCCGCCTCGAAGAGCATGGTTTCGGCCAGCGTGGTCTTGCCGCATCCGTGGGATCCCAGGAGCACGATGTTCTTGATGTGCTTCGCATCGAAGGTTTTCATGGCGTGGAAGGGGTTAGGGTGTTGGGTTTCTTCCGCCATTCGTGGAGGTCGCATGAGGCGACGCGCGAGGCTTGGGCTGAAATTAGCCCACGGGTCTCGATAATTCCAAGGCATCCGTCAGCCGCAAAGGCCGAAGGCCCGCCGAAGCGAGCCTTCCATGAGTCCGGCGGGGCCGGGTCAGTTCAGCGATTCCATGGCCCTGCCGGCCTGCAGGCGCTTGAAGCGCTCCACAACCTCGTCGTAGTTGGCTGGCAGGTTCAGCTCTTTCTGGGGGCAGAAACCGAAGCGCTCTTCCGGGCTATAGCCCTGCTGCGCTTCCGCCGACTGCCCTTCACCTTCGTTCGTTGAATCCTCGCCCGCAGGCTGGATGTCGTTGCCGTTCGTCATCTGGTGCTATCGCTCTGCTCCATGAACACCGCCCAAAGCGGCTTGTTCACCCGGTGAGGGGGCGAAGGTAGGCTCATCGGGCACGGATGTAAACAGCCCTGCTCGTGGAAACGAGCCAACGTTGGAATCGCATCCGATTCCGCGCATCTTTGGGCACACCCCCAACCCATGCGCACCACACTGTTCGGTTTGCTCCTTTGCTTTTCCGTCCCGCTGCTGGCTCAGTTCAATACCAAGGGCCGCTTCCACGCATCAATCGGATTGGGGGTGGGTGGCCATGGCACCACCCTCGAACAGAAGTTCAAGGTCCTGGGTCTCACGCGCTCGAACACGGAGACTGGCTCGGCGGGCACCACATCGCTGCCCATCGAGCTCGGTGTGGGCCTCGGAAAGGTGGCCAGCTTGGGCCTTGCCTTGGAACTGGGCCGGTACGTGCCGGACACCAACCAGACCAACCAGACCAA
>CAZJTB010000008.1:9639-17265 GCA_964548485.1 uncultured Chryseobacterium sp.
CTTTGCCGTGGTCGCCATCCAGCCGCGCTTCTTCATCATCAACAAGGACCGCTTCGCTTGGTCGGGCACCTTGCAAATCGGTGGCGCCGCGCTGAGGATCAAGGACGATACCCAGAACGCCGAGGTGGATGAGCGCTACAGCGGCCCGGCCTTCGGGCTTGGAACGGGGCTGCATCTAGGCATCAGCGAGCGCGTGGGCATCGATTTTCAGCTGCGCTACCTGGCCACGCGCATGGAGCTCCGCGCCCGCGAGTTCAATGGCCTCAGCACCATGGATTTCTACAACGCCACGCTCAGCACCAGCGGGGTCATCGGCCAGTTGGCCTTGTCCTTCCGCTTCGGTGGTTGAATGCTCCCGGCTACATTCGCCGCCGCGTGACGGTCTGCCATTGCGAGGATGAAGGAGCATGCGGCCTTCGTCAGCGGATTGGTAGCTAAGAGGGAATCCCGTGCGAACCGGGAGCTGTTCCCGCAGCTGTGAATCGCGGAGGCCAGCGGCAATGCCACTCGAAAGGGGAAGGCGCCGCAGGTGAGGGCGATGAGCCAGAAGACCTGCCGCTGCGCGCATGACAACGGCCACGGGCAATGGCGGATTGGCTGGCGGTGGCCATCTTCCTCTTGCTCGCGGTTTCACCCTTGAGAACGCCGTGCGGTGAACGCGGCAACCAAAACCCATTCAGCATGTACCGCTCGTTCCTCTCGTGCGCTGCCCTCGCAGCAAGCCTTTCGGGCCAGGCTCAAGGCCCCGTGGTCCATCAGGTGTTCGCCCTCAGCGAGGGCTACTACGATTTCTTCGGAGGCGGCGGCCAGCTGGTGCCCGTGACCTTGGGCAGCTACGACCCGGGTTCGGGCAACTACGTCACGGTGGCCACCATCGCCGATTCCCGCTTCGGGAGCGATGTGCTCGTGGATGAAGGCATCGTGTTCGTAGCGGCCGATGACCGCGTGATCCGGTTCGATGCCGACACCTACCAACCGCTCGGCGAAGCCATGGTGGCGGGCGTGCGCAAGCTGGCCGTGTGGAATGACGCGCTGCTCCTCACACGCGGCGAGCTCGGCGGTTTGCCCCATTATTTCGAGGCGCGCGACAAGCACACCCTTGCGCTGCTCTGGACCATCGACCCAGCCGATGGGCTCACGCAAAGCGCTGAGGATGTGCTCGTGGTGGGCGATAGGGCCTACATCGCCGTGAGCGATGCGTTCAATTGGAGCGGTCTCGTGGGCAAGGTGGGCATCATCGACCTGGTGGCCCATGCCTACTTGAACGAAGTGGACCTCGGGCCCGATGGCCTCAATCCCGAACGGTTGTTCGAGCGCGCGGGGAGCATCTTCGCCTTCAACAACACCGACTTCTCGCAAAGCACCATCAGCAGGGTGAACGCCGGCGCGGCCGCGCTGGACTACACCGTGACCGTTGCGGCCAATTCAGGTTGCGCGGCCTCAGCACTGGTGGAAGCGGAGCAGAAGGTCTATTACCTGGAGTACGCCCAAGGCGAATTGGCGCGCTTCGATGTGGTCGCCGGCACGGTGAGCGATACGCTCGCAGGCAGCCCCGCCGTGTACGGCATCATTGAAGATCCCATCAACGGGGTGCTGTACGCCACCACCACTGACTTCTTCAGCGTGGGCGACCTCCATGTGCTGAGCCTGGATGGCCAGGTTCAATCCACCGTGCCAGCAGGGGTTTCCATAGGCAACCTCGCGCTCGATATCCGCTTGAGCACAGGCGTGGTGGCCTCCGCTGCGCAGCGTCCAAGCGTTTACCCGAACCCTGCCGACCAAGAGATCCTCATCACCTTGCCCCATGCAGCCGATTGGGTCGAGGTGCATGACTCCACGGGCCGGCTGGCGCTCCGCCAGCGGCTGGGCAGCAGCCTTCTCAGCCGAGTTGACATCAACCATTTGCCACCAGGATTGTACACGGTAAAGGCTGAGGGCATGCTGGCGGTGCGCTTCACCAAGCACTGATCCGGTCGGGCTTCTACATTTGCCGCCCGCATCAGCCTCCTTAGCTCAGCGGTAGAGCAGCTCATTCGTAATGAGCAGGTCGTCAGTTCAAATCTGACAGGAGGCTCCGAGGGGGCCGCTCAGCCGGTCCCTTCGTGCTTTCGGGCTAGAACTTCGGGCAGGGAATGATCCTGTGCTTCTTGCTCTTGGGCTTCATGGGCCACTCGTAGATCAAGCTGACCTCGTGGGCGCCCGCGCTGCGCATGGTGAGCTTGCTGATGGTGATGTCGTAGCTGTACACGAAGCGCAGCTGGTTCTCCGTCTGATAGCCGGCCATGAGGATCACCGCATCGTTGTTCCCATAGCCCGGCTGATAGGCCTTCACCAGTGGCAGGCCGCGATACCACAATCCGCCGGTGAGCTGCTTGTGGTCGATGTACCAGCCCAGGTCGAGCTGGTCCCACTTGCCCTGCATCTTGTAGTGCGTGGCCACGGTCATGCGGGTCTCGCTGCGCGCGAGGTTCCGGTTGCCATCGATGGGGAAGCGGTACCCGGCATGGGCGCTCAGGCGTCGTTCCATGGGGCCATCGCCATCCACCATGAGACTGGAGTTGGGCTTGTTCAGGTGGTTCACGCTCACACCGGCCCAGAAGGATTCGCTGAAGTAGAGCGCTCCGGCGGCCAGGTCCAGGTAGTTCACCTGCGGCACCAGGTTCGGCTCGATGGTCTGCGCGGCATTATCCCTGATCACCTGGTCGGCGAAGAGGTATCCGCTGGGGTCAACGCCCCGCAGGGTGTACCCGAGGCGCGTGCCGAAGCGCACCGCGCGCTTGTAATTGATGCGTGCCTCGTAGGCGTAGTTGAGTCCGAAGGTGGTGGTGGTGAGCCCGCTGGTGCCGGCCTTGTCGCGCAGCACCATGCCGCCCATGCCCGCATTCACCGTGCTGAAGCGGTGGTCGTAGGCGGCCATGTAGGTCTCGTAGCCCGGCTGCACGCCCGGCCACTGCAGGCGATAGTTGAGCGCGATGCGGTCCTGGTGCGTGTTGCCGGTGAGCGCGGGATTGAGGTATTGCGCGGCCGCGTACCACTGCGAGAACTGCGGATCCTGCCCATGCGCCGCGCGGACACTGAGCAGGATGATCAAGGCCGCTGCGCACCGGTGGCTCATCGGAACAGGGTGAGGTCGGTGAGAAGTTGCTTCTCACGGCCGTCCACGAAGCGCACCCAGGTCTGCACCACGTACACGTCCTGGGGGCTTAGCTGGCCGCGGTAGTAGCCGTCCCATCCGCGGCGCACATCCTCGCTCTCGAAGATGAGCTCGCCCCATCGGTTGAAGATGCGCATGCGGAAGTCCTTCACGAAGCGCACGAAGGCGTAGAACACGTCGTTGCTCAGGTCATTGGGGTCCCAAGTGCCGCCGTTGCCGCCATTGCCATTGGGCGTGAAGGCGGTGGGGATGGTGATGTCGTGGATCGGGGTGATGATGATGCTGGCATCGGCCTCATCGGAGCAGCCGTTCACATCGGTCACATACAGCGTCACCTGGAAGGTGCCCACGTCCGTGTAGGAGTGGGTGGGGTTCATGCCGCTGCCGGTTCCGCCATCGCCGAAGAGCCAGTTCCAGGTGGCGATGGCGCCCTGGCTCTGGTCGGTGAACTGGATGTTGGCGTTGTCGGCGGTGGTGTTGTAGGTGCTGGCGCTGAAGGCGGCGGTGGGCGGCTGCCACGCGTTGATGAGCCCGTTGGTGGCACTGGTGCTGGTGCAGCCGATGGGCGTGCTCACCGTGAGGCTCACCGCGTAGGTGCCGGCGGGGTAGTTGAGGATGGGCTGCGGCGATGCGCTGGTGGCACCGTTGCCCAGGTTCCACTGATAGCTGATTCCGGGGCCTAGCTGTAGATCGGGGAAGGTCACGTGGAGCGGCGCGCAGCCCTGCGCGATGATGGGCGGCAGGGTGATGGCAGGCGGCGTTTGTACGCGCAGGGCGATGGTGCGTTGCGCGGTGTTGCCGCATTGGTCGGTCACGATCACGCTCAGGTTCTGGTCGGCGCTGAAGGGCACGGTGAAAGGACCGCTTCCGGTGGCGCCCAATTCAGGCCAGGTGATGGTGTAGCCGCCTTGGTATCCGGTGAGCTGGGCGCCCACCGTGGCTGGCGCGCCGCCCGGGCAGATGGTGGTGTCGCCGTAGGCCGTGAGCGATGCGGCATTCAGGTTCAGCACCTGCACCGGAAAGAACTGCGGGGGCGTGATGCAGCCGTTCTGGTCGCTCACGCTCAGGGCCACGCTCTGGCTCTGCGCGAAGCTCACGGTGAGCGGATTGCCGTTGCCCAGCGGCCCCCAGTTATAAGTGATGGTGCCTGTGCCTCCGCTGGCCTGCGCCACGAGGGTCACCGGCGCGTTCACGCACACGGTGTCAGGCACCACGGCCATGAAGGTGAGCGGCGCCGGCTGGTTGATGATCCCCCCGGCCTGCGCGGTGCAGCCGTTGGCATCGGTCACGGACACGCTGACCGGCCCGGCCGTGAGCATGGTCACCGCAGGGGTCATCTGCCCACCGCTCCAGGCATAGCTGTATTGCGGGGTGCCGCCGCTCACCAGCACGAAGGCCGTTCCATTGTTGCCTCCATTGCAGCTCACATCGGTGGTGCTGAATGCGGTGATCGCCAACGGCGCGGGCTGGGTGATCATGGCGGTGAGCGCGGTGTCGCAGCCCAAGGCGTCGGTCACCGTGATGGTGTAGGCGCCAGGCGCCAGGCTGGTGGCGATGGGCGTGGTCTGGCCCAGCGGATCGTTCCAGAGGTAGCTGTTGCCGGGCGCATGGGGCGCGAAGAAGATGCTGCCGTTGGCGTTGCCGTTGCAATCGATGTTCGTGGCCGTCAGCCCGGCGCCGATGAAGGCGTTGCTGAGGCTGATGGTGACCTGGTCGCTGGCCGCCGGGCAGATGGTGTTGCCCGTGGTGGTGAGGGTGAGCGTGAGGCTGCCTGCGAGGATCTCGGCGTTGGTGGGCATGTACTGGGCGCTTACCCCATTGCTCAGCCAGGTGCCCTGGCCGCCGCTCCAGAGGCCGCCGGTGGCGTTCACCACGCTTCCGGGCAGGTTGATGGGGTAGCTGCCCAGGCAGGCGATCTGGTCCGGCCCCGCATCGGCCTGGTTGGGCTGGGCCTGCGCGTTGATGGTGGCGATGCCAACGGCCACCGCGCAGTCGTTCACATCGGTGACGCCCACGATGTAGGTGCCCGCACCGGCGGTGATGCCCGGGGTGGTGGCGCCGTTGCTCCAGAGGTAGCTGTACGGGGGCGTGCCGCCGCTGGCCGTCACCGTGGCCGTGCCGTTGCCGAAGCCCGCGCAGGTCTCATCGGTGGTGATGAGCGAGGCGATGGTGATGGCGGCGGGTTGGGTGATGGTGGCGCTGAGCGTGGTGCTGCAATTGAAGCCATCGCTCACGGTCACCGTGTAGGTGCCGGCGGCCAGGTTGGTGGCGGTGGGGGTGGTCTGGCCTGCGGGGTCGCTCCACAGGTAGGTCAGGCCGGGGATCACCGGCGTCACGCTCGCCGATCCGATGGTCTGCCCGTTGCAGGGCGCGTTCACCGCGGTGGTGCTCAGGTTCGCGAAGCTGTTGGGGATGGTGATCACCACCTGGTCGCTGGCGGGCGGGCAGTTGGTGTTGCCCACCGTGGTGAGGGTGAGCGTGGCGCTGTTCGCGGCGATCTCCGCTGCGCTGGGCGTGTAGCTGATGGCGGGCCAGGTGCCGCTGAAGGCGCCGCCGCCGCTCCAAGTGCCGCTGTCGGCGTTCACCACGCTGCCGAATAGGGTGAGGGGGAAGTTGCCCACGCAGCCCACCATGTCAGCTCCGGCGTTCGCCTGGTTCGGTTGCGCGGCCGCCAGTATGGTGATGCTGCCGCTCGCAGGGGCGCAGTTGTTCGCGTCGGTCACGCTCACGGTGTAATCACCGGCGCCTGCGGTGATGCTGCTGGTGGTTGCGCCATTGCTCCAGGTGTAGGCGTATGGCGCTGTGCCACCGGTTACCGCCACCGTGGCCGTGCCGTTGCCGAAGCCCGCGCAGCTCTCATCGGTGGCGGTGAGGCTGGCGATGCTGATGGGCGAGTTGGGGCCGATGGCGGTGCTCAGCGTGATGCTGCAGCCGTAAGCGTCGGTGGCGATCACGCTGTAGCTGCCTGCATCCAGGCCGATGGCGGTGGCGCTGGTTTGAATGGGGTTGGTGCTCCAGGCGTAGGTGAAGCCTGGCAGGGCCGGGCTGAATTGCGCCGACCCCGTGGGAGTGCCATAGCAGAGCGCATCGGTGGGTGTCACCGTGGCGCTGGCGAAGCTGTTCGGGATGTTGATGAAGACCTGGTCGCTGGCCGCTGGGCAAAGCGAGTTGCCGGTGGTGGTGAGCGTGAGCGTGACACCGTTCGCGGCGATGTCCGCAGCGCCGGGCGTGTAGCTCACGTTGGGCCACGAACCCGTGAATGTGCCGCTGCCGCCGCTCCACGCGCCGCCAGTGGCATTCACCACGCTGCCGTTCAGCGCCACGGGGAAGCTGCCCACGCAGCCGATGAGGTCAACGCCCGCATCAGCCTGGTTGGGCTGGGCCTGCGCGTTGATGGTGGCCGAGGCGGCTACCGGGCCGCAGTTGCTGGCGTCGGTGACTGAAACGGTATAGGTGCCGGCTCCGGCGGTGAGCAGCGCACCGGTGGCGCCATTGCTCCAGGTGTAGGTGTAGGGTGGTGTTCCGCCGCTGGCGCTGGCGGTGATCGTGCCATCGGCGAAGCCCGCGCAGGTCTCATCGCCCACGCCGATGATGCTCACGCTCAGCGCGGGGGGCTGCGTCACGGATGCGCTCAGGCTCGTGCTGCAGTTATGGCTGTCTGTGATGATCACGCCATAGGTGCCCTGCGAAAGGCCCACTGCGGTGGGCGTGTTCTGCACCGGTGTGGTGCTCCACTGGTACGTGAATCCAGGTTGCCCGCCCACAACGCTCGCGGTCCCATTGGCGCCGCCATTGCAGGTTGCAGGTGCCGCCGATGCGCTCACATTGGCGAAGCTGTTGGGGAACTGCAGCGTCATCTGGTCGCTGGCCGGCGGGCAATTGGTGTTGCCCGTGGTGGTGAGCGTGAGCGTCACGCTGCCGCTGGTAATCTCGGCAGGGGTGGGGGTGTAGTTCATGCTGGGCCAAGCGCCTCCGATGATGCCTGCGCCACCGGTCCACGCACCGCCGGTGGCGTTCGCGACGCTGCCACCGAGGGTGATGGGGAAGCTGCCCACGCAGCCCACCACATCAGGACCAGCATTGGCCTGGTTCGGCAGCGATTGCGTGCCGATGGTGCCTGTGATCGGCGGCGATACGCAGTTGTTCACATCGGTCATGGTCACCGTGTAGGTGCCCGGCGGCGCCATGATGCCCGGTGTGGTTGCACCGGTGTTCCAAGCATAGGTGAAAGGCCCAGTGCCAGCCGTGACGTTGGCGGTGGCGGTGCCGTTGCCATAGCCCAGGCAGGTCTCGCCCGTGGTGCTCATGGTGCCGTACAGGCCGGGGATGACCGTGACGGAGTAGATGTACGTCTGGAAGGCGGGTATCGGGCAGGCCCCATCATTCACGTTCACGATGAAGGGGAAGAAGCCAGCTGTGTTGGGCTGCGCGGTCCAGCACACCTGCCCTTGCAGCGGGTTGCCCGGCGTGTA
>CAZJTB010000009.1:0-17072 GCA_964548485.1 uncultured Chryseobacterium sp.
TTAGATAGGTGTTGTTCTCCCCTGCATCAACCGCGTTGAAGAGCAGCACGGTCACGTAGGTGGAATCCGGCCCGCAGCCCGCATTGCCCGGCACCTTGTACTTGTAGGCGCCGCTGGGGTCGCTCGAAGGCGTGAAGATGCCCGTGCTGGGCGCGCCGTTGGGGTAGTACCACAAGCCATTGAGCTCAGGGCCGCAGCCCAGCCCAGTGAACAGATTGAAGGCCTGGCTGCTGGAGCAGGTCTCGATCAAATTGCCGCAGCCGGCCGAAGGCTGGTTGAAGAGCTGTACGCTGATCACGGCAGAGTCAGCAGGGCATGGGCCATTCGCCGCATGGCGATAGACGTAATTGCCCGCCAGCGCGATGGCCGGCTGAATGATGCCTGAATGCGGCAAAGTGCTGTTGTAGAACCACGCTCCGCCGACCTGCGCGGTTGGACCGAGCAGCGGAAAGAGCGGCGTCGCTCCCGCAGCCCGGCAAAGCGAAAGGCTGTTGTTCTCGCCGGCTTCCAGGCGCTGGGTCACGTTCACCGTGAGATCCGCAGTGGCATTCGCGCATGCGCCGATGCCGGGCACGGTGTAGCGATAGGTGCCTGGCGGGGTTGTTCCAGGGATGAACACGCCATCCATCGCCGTGGTCGAAGGCAGGGGGCCTCTCCAAGTGCCGTTGGGCGCAGGCGAGCAGCCCAATTGCGCGGTCATGGAGAACGCGGCGTCGTTGCTGCACTTGGCGATCGAAGTGTTGCAGCCTGCATTGCTCGGTGCATTCACCTGCACGCTCACCGTGGCGCTCGCGCTGCCGCAACCCGGCACGGTCACCGTGTAGGTGTAGGTGCCAGGGGCCGAAACGCCGGGAACGAAGAGCCCGCTGAACGGCGGATTGCCGGGTGCGGGCCCCACCCAGGTGCCAAAGGGGCTGGGCGAACAGCCCAGGTAATTGATCAGCGGCTGGCCGGGACTTCCAGGCACCGAGCAGAATGCCGCGTTGCCCGGGCAGCCAGCGCTCGGAGAGGTGGTCTCGAACACGCTCACGATGGCCGTGTCGTTGGCGCAGGGCGTATTGCCCGGAACGATGTAGCGGTAGTCGCCCTGCAGGCTCACGCCCGGCGTGTAGGCCCCGGAGGGGTGCGGGGCCAGGTTCGGGTTCAGCCAGAATCCGCCGAAATCAGGGTTGCACGTGAGCAGCGGGAAGAGCTGGAACTGCGGCGCCGAGCTGCACGCGGTGAAGCCGCTGTTGCAGCCGGCATTGGCGCGCGTGGTCACGCTTACGGTGAGGAACGACGAGGCGGGCAGGCAGGGGAAGGTGCCGGCCACGCGGTATTCATAGACACCTTGTGGATCAAGCCCTGGCGTGAAGGTGGCGCTGCGCGGCGAGTTGTTGAAGTACCACTGTCCGCCTTGATCGGGCGTTCCGTTGAGCGCGGCGGTCATGTTGAACGCGGCATCGCTGCTGCACTTCTGCACCGAGTTGGGCAGTCCGGCATTCGGGCCATCCACCTCGCTCACCGTCACTGACGCGAACACCGTACTGCACGGCGGGCCTTGATTGAACACGTAATAGAAGGTGTCGGGATTGTCGATGGTGGGCACGTACGTGCCGCTGAAGGTGGGCCCTGTCGGACTGTTCCTACGCCATTGTCCACCGGCTTGCGGGCTGCATCCCAGGAATCCGAAGAGGCTCTGGCTGGTGCTCACGGTGCTGCAGAAAACGGCAGTGCCATTGCATCCCGGGTTCGCCGCTGGGGTCACATTCACGGTTACCGTGGCCGAGTCGGCTGCGCAGCTCAGTGCGCCCGTGAGCCTGTAGCGGAACTGGTAGCTGCCGGGAGCGGCCACCAGCGTGGCGTTGAACAGGTTCCCGTTCAAGGCGCCCGTGCTGTTCAGGTCGATCCATTGCCCACCCGGCTGCGGATTTCCGCCCAGGCCGTTGAAGAGGTTCACCTGCGCATTGCTGCTGCAAGCCGCCAGGTTGCCGCTGGTGCCCGCATTCAACAGCGCCACGATCACCACAGTGGCTTGCGAATGATCCGATGCGCAGCCGCCGATGCCAGGCACCTCGTAGCGGAACTGGTAGGTCCCTGGCGACAGGCTTCCACAGTTGAAGAAGTTGCCCACGAGCTGCCCGGTGGGCGTGCCCTGCTCCGTCCACACGCCGCCCGGATCGAATGGCGCGGTGATGACGGTGAAGAGATCGATGCTCGGCGTTCCCTGGCAGATGGTGATGCTGCCATCGCCACCTGCGTTCGGTGCCGGGTTAATGGTGACATTGATCGTGGCGCTTGCCGCTGCGCACGGCGGGGTCCCTTGAACCGTGTACACGTATGCACCCGAGCCGTCCGTGGCCGGATTCAGGAAGCCGGAGTGCGCGCCAGCAGGACCTGTCCATGATCCGCTGTTGTTAGGGCTTCCGCCCAGCACCGTGAATAGGTTCACCACGCCTTGGTTGCTGCAGCGCGTGAGCGATCCGCCGCTGCCCGCATTCGGTGCCTGCGTCACGCTCACCGTCACCACGGCGGTGGCCGCCAAGCAGGGAGTGAGGCCCGGCACCGTGTAGGTGTAGCCGCCTGGTTGAGAAGTGCCCGGCGTGAAGGTGCCGCTATGCGGCGTGCCATTGGGCCGTGTCCAGGTGCCGCCGCCATCCGGAGAGCCGCCGAGCACATTGATCAGCTGGAAGGGAGCATCGTTGCTGCACACCACCGTTGCGGCGTTGGAACCAGCATTCGGTGCCTGGTTCACCACCACGGTGACCTGAGCGGTGTCGTTGGCGCACGGCACCATGCCGGCCACCACATAGCGGAATACCCCGGCGGGCGTGGTGCCCGGCGTGAAGGTGCCCGACACGGATTGGTTGGCCGCATTCAGCCAGGAGCCCGTCCCATTGGGATTGCCGCCCAGCACACTCAGCATATCGAATGGGCCATTCGTGCTGCACACCATGATGGTGCCATCGGTGCCCGCATTAGGGGCGATTACGCGGTTCACCTGCACAACGGCGCTCAACGGCCCGCACGGCGCGGTGCCCTGAACGGTGTAGGTGTAGTTGCCGCCCACCTGGCTGCCGGGGAGGTAGGTGCCGCTGTGCGCACCACCTCCGGGAGCGGTCCAGGTGCCACCGGATTGCGGATTCCCGCCCAGGAGGCTGAACAGATCGATCGCGCCCTGATTGCTGCACACCGTGATGCTGCCATTGGTGCCCGGGTTCGGCGGCGGCACCACGCTCACACTCACCGTTGCCACGGCTGGTGCGCAGGGCGCGAGGCCCGTGGCGGTGTAGGTGTACGTGCCCGGTGCGCTGCTGCCCGGGGAGAAGACACCGGTGCTGGCCCCCCCGCCAGGTGCCGTCCAGGTGCCGGTGGTCCACGGTGTGCCGCCGAGGAACCCGATGAGGTTGAAATCAGCCGCGTTCCCGCAAACGGTGTGGCTGCCATTCGTGCCCGCGACCGGCGCCGGGTTCACCGTGACATTGACCACGGCGGTGGCATTGGCGCAGGGCGCGAGGCCCAGCACCGTGTACGTGTACGCTCCGGAAGGATCGCTCGCGGGATTGAAGGTTCCACTATGCGCGCCCAGCGGGCCCGTCCAGGAACCACCTGCGTTGGGGCTGCCCGTGAGCAGCGCGAAGAGGCTGAAGGGCGCATTGTTCGAGCACACCGTGGTGCTTGCCCCGCTGCCTGCATTGGGCGCGGTGTTCACGGTCACACTCACCGTGGCGCTGCTCGGCGCGCAGGGCGCGAGGCCGGTTACGGTATAGGTGTAGGTTCCGGGCGCGTTGGTTCCGGGGATGAAGGTGCCCGAGTGCGGATTGTTCGCGGGATCGCGCCAGGCGCCGCCCACACTGGGCGTGCCCCCCAGCGCGTTGAAGAGGTTGAAGCTGCCATCGGTGCTGCACAGCGTGATGCTCCCATTCGTGCCGGCGTTCGGGCGCTGACGAACGGTGATGGTGAGCGTTGCGCTGGCGTTCGCGCACGGCCCGGTGCCGTTCACCGTGTAGGTGTAGGTGCCACCGGGGTCGCTCGCCGGGTTGAATTGGTCGGCATGCGCACCCAACGGTCCCACCCATGACCCGACCGCATCCGGGGTGCCGAGCAGCTGGCTCCGCATGGAGAAGGGCACATCGTCGTTGCACACCGTGATGCTGCGGTCCTGACCGGCATTCGGAGCCGTGGTCTGCAGCACAGTGGCTGTGGCAATAGCGGCAGGGCATGGCGGAAGACCGGGCACCGTGTAGGTGTACACGCCCGGCGTGCTGGTGCCCGGCGTGTACGTGCCACTCACGGGGCTACCCCCGGGGCCGGTCCACGCACCGGTAAGCTGCGGGCTGCCGCCCAGCACCGTGATCAATGCGAATGGCGCGCTGTTGCTGCACACGCTTGTTGAGCCGCTGGTGCCCGCGTTGGCCGACGGGTTCACGGTGACGATCACCGTGGCCGAGGCGTTCGCGCAGGGCGAGGTGCCCGTGACCGTATAGGTGTAGGTGCCTGGCGGATCCGAAGCCGGGTTGAAGGTGCCGCTATGTGCCCCGCCCGGACCGGACCACGATCCGCCGGGATCGGGGGATCCGCCGAGGAAATTGATCAGCGGTGCCGGGGCGCCGGTAGCGCAGAAGGTGGCTGTGCCGTTGGTGCCCGCATTCGGCGCCTGCACCTTGGTCACGGTTACGGTTGCGCTCGCATTCGGACACGGCGCGGTGCCCGCATGGGTGTAGGTGTAAACCCCGCCGGGGTCCGTGGCTGGGTTGAAGCTCGTGCCATGCGGCGCTCCACCGGGCGCGCTCCAGGTGCCGCCCGCATCGGGCGTGCCGCCGAGGAGGGGGAAGAGATTCACGATTCCGCTGGTGGAGCACACCGTGGTGCTTCCATTGGTGCCTGGCCAGGGCGTGGTCACGATCCGGGCGAACCAGCCCGCCGCTGTGCCGCCCCCATCGCTTCGCCACCGGAAGGTGAGGCAGCCCGATGCATCGCTGCTGGTGAAGGTGAGGCCGGCCAGCGAATTGGAGTTGGTACCGGTGTTCAGCAGCGTGCCACCGATGCCCACGCCATTGAAGATCTCCAAGCGGTCGCCCGGGGGCGGGCCGCCTGCGATGCTCCACGTGATGAACCTGACCGAGGTGAAGGGCCCGGAACCTGCTCCGCCCACCGGGCAGATGGTCACCGTTACATCCTCGTTGCTGCTGTAGTTGCCGCCTGGGCCACCCGAATCGTAGAATTCACCGGTGCAGGCATCGAACTGCTGGTCCTGATCAGCGGTGCATACCTGCGCATGGGAGGCCATCACCGGCCCCAGCGCGAGCATCAGGTAAGTGACGGCCCGCCAAGGGGATATGCTCTTCACGATGCTGCCCACGCACTGTCCGGTAGGGTCCGGCAAAAGGGAGCGCAAGGTACGCCGCGGACCCGGGCTCAGGTCAAGGCTAGGCCTTGCGGCTCTAAGGGTGTTCGACCATCGGCACAAGCCCATCGACGAAGGCGCAGGCCGCTGGTGCTCATGCGCGCTGGTCCTTAGACGCGCGCTTGGCGCCCGGTTATTGCGCCTTCGGTGCCTTGGCGATGGTCACGGCCAGCATCACCTCGTGCGTGCCGGTGCTGTAGTTGCGCAGGTTGCTGGTGATCACATCATAGCTGTAGCCGAACTGCAGCTGCTGCTTGTGCCAATAGCCCAGCATGGCGCACCAGGCATCGTTGGTGCGGTAGCCGCCACCGATCCACACGGTCTCCTTGTAGCGCGCGATCAGGTTGATGTCCACCTTGGTGGGCACCGGCGCCACGTACTTCACCATGAAGGAGGGCTCCAGCTTGAAGTCCTCGCCCAACGGCAGCCGATAGCCGCCCATGGCATAGTAGTGCCGCTCCATGCGGCTTAGGGTGCCGGTGTTCTGGTGCAGGAACATCACTTCATTGCCCAGGATCTGCGGTGCGGCCGCGCCCACCCAAAACCGGGGGTGGTGCAGCAGGAAGGAGAAGGTGGCATCGGGCTTCAGCTCGCCGCGCAGCTGATCGTCCATGATGGGGTCGCCCTGGTCGTGGAAGGTGATTTTGCTGCCATCGATCAGGAACTGAAGCAGGCCGCCGCTGAGCGCGAAGCCGAGCTTCAGCTCATCGGTAAGGCGGACATGGTACGCGTAGCTCACTTGGAAGCCGGTGCGCCGCGTGGGGCCCACATGGTCGGTGTAGAGGTATCCGCCCACGCCCATCGACCGGCCGATGGGCGTGCTTCCGCTGAGCATGAAGGTGCGCGGCGCGTCCTGCACGCCCACCCATTGGTAGCGGTGCGCGCTGCGCAGCTCGAAGAATGGACGGCTGCCTGCCACGGCCTGGTTGAACAGGTAGTCGTTGTGCATGTACTGCGTGAGCTGCGGTAGCTGCTGCGCATGGGCTTGCCGCGCGGCCAGGCCGGCCGCGATGGCGAGGAGGAGCACGAGGGTCTTCTTCATGGCATCAGCGGATCACGGTGAGCGGGCCGGTGTATGGCTCGGGGAATCGTTCGTCGTTGAGCTTGATCACGTAGTAGTAGGTGCCAACGGGCACGAAGCCGCCGTTGTACCTGCCGTCCCAGGGCTTCCTGTAGCCCACGCTGCGGAAGAGCTGCTCGCCCCAGCGGTTGTACACCTCCACCTCGCAATCGGGGAAGAGCTCGATGAAGTCGATGATCCAGGCGTCGTTCCAGCCGTCGCCGTTGGGTGTGAAGCCGGTGGGGATCACCACGTTGGGCACCACCGTCACCAGCACGCTGTCGGTATCGATGCAGCCATCGGGCGAGGTCACCGTAACCACGAACCAGGTGGTGGTGGGCGGGTCGGCGATGGGGTTCGGCGCGCTTGCGCTGCTGAGGAGCGAGTCGGGCGCCCAGATGATGGTGGAGCCCTGCGGCCCGGTGGGGCTGCCGCCGAGCACGGCGGTCTCGCTCAGGAAGATGACCTGGTCGGGGCCGGCGTTCGCGATGGGCTGCGCGAGGATGGTGACCGAGACCTCATCGCTGTCGAAGCAGGGGCCATCGCTCACCGTGAGCGTGAAGGTGTAGGTGCCGGGTGACAGGCCGCTCAGGCTCACCGTGGGCGTATTGCCCACGGCATTGCCCTGGTCATCGGTCCATGCGTAAGCCACTGCGCCAGTGCTGCCTGACCCATCCAGCGTGATGCCCACACCCGCGCATTCCGTTTGGTCCAGGCCGGCATCGGCCACCACGGAGGCGAGCGCCCCCACATCCACATTGATGGAGATGAAGCAGCCGTGGTCATCCGTCACCGTGAGGGTGTAGCTGCCTGGCGCGATGCCTGCGATGTCCTCCGTCTGCGCGTCGAACCCGTTGGGGCCATCCCAATCGAATGAGTACGGCGGGGTGCCTCCGCCCGCAGTCGTGCTGATGGCGCCATCGCTCGCGGTCGCGCAGCTGGCCGGCACCACTTGATCGACGGTGATGCTCAGCGCCGTTGGCTCGGTGATCGTGTACGAGAAGCTGGCGCTGCAACCGGCGCCGTCGGTGATCGTGAGCGCATAGTTGTTCGGGCACAGCGAAGTGGCCGATGCGTTGCCTTGCCCGTTGCCGGGCACCGGGTTCCAGGAGTACGTTAGGTTGCCGATGCCGCCCGTTGCGGCGGTGATGATGCTGCCATCGCATGCGCTGTTGCACAGCACGTCATTCACGGTCGCATTGTCGGCGATGTCCTGGTAGGGCAGGATGGCGAAGGTGTAGGCGGTATCGCACCCAAGCGCATCGATGATGATCACGCTGTTCGTGCCCGCGCACAGGCCGCTCACGTCATTCACATCCTGCGCGATCACGTTGCCCGAGGGGTCGAGCCACACGATGGAGAAGCCGCCGGTTCCGCCGCTGGGCGTGATCGAGGCGGTGCCATCACAGGGCCCGAAGCAGGTCTCATTCGTCCAGAGCAGGTTGGCGGCGATGGCGTTGCCCTGCGTGATGGCGAACGGAGCGATCAGCAGGCAGCCATTGGAATCGGTCACTTCCAGCGTGTAGTCCCCCGCGCACAAGCCGCTCACATCGGTTACATCCTGCGCGATCTGAGCGCCGCTCGCGTCGCGCCAGATGATCGCGTAAGGCCCAACGCCGCCACTGATCGTAGCGCTGGCCGTGCCCTGGCAATCGCCGAAGCAGATGTTGTCGGTGGTAGCGATCTGCGCATCAAGCACCGGCGGGTCGGTGAGCGTGAAGGCCTGCGACAAGGTGCAGCCGTTGGCATCCGTCACGGTCACGGTCCAATCGCCAGCGCAGAGGCCGGTGATCGCGGGCAGCGTGGGATCGCCGGGCGGTGCTGGCGACCATTGGTAGCTGTACGACTGGATGCCACCGGTGACCACCACGCTGATGCTGCCATCGCACGCACCGTTGCAGGTGATCGGCGTGGTGGTGCCCGCGATGCTGAGCGGCTGCGGCTCCAGGATCAGCACATCCTGCGTGATGGAGCAGCCCGCATCGTCGGTGATGGTGACGCTGATCGGGCCGGCGCACAGGTCCGTTACCGTGGGCGTGGTGGCGCCGCTGGGCAGCCACACGATGCTGTATGGCGCTTGGCCGCCGCTGGGCCCCACCGTCGCGGTGGCATCGCAGAAGCCCGCGCAGCTGGCCGGCGTTGTGCTGAGGTTGGGCACGATCGGGTCCGGCTCGATCACGAATGCGGTATCGATGGTGATGCACCCGATGCCGTTGGTGACCTGCACGAAGTAGAGGCCCGCGCACAGGTTGCTCAGCGTGTTGCCGCTCACGCCGAGGTCGTTGCCGTTCGCATCGAACCAAGCCGTGACACAATCCGGCTGCGCGCAGTTGTAGTCCACGCTCACCACGCCGTCGCAATCGCCGGGGCAGCTGGTGATGCCGTCGGTGATGGTGACCGCCTCGCCATCCACATCGCTCACCACGGCTAGCACAAGGATGGAGCAGCCATTTGCGTCGTTCACCATCGCCTGGTAGAAGCCCGCGCAGAGGCCATCGATGGTCTCGCCCGTGCCGATGATGCTGGCGCCGCTCATCCACACCACGAAGTAGGGCGCCGTGCCGCCGCTCGGTGTCACGGTGGCCGAGCCATTGCAAAGGCCGCATTCGCTCAGCGTGGTGGCCATGGTGCCTTGCAGCGGCGCCGGGTCGCTCACGGAGAATTGCTGGGTGAGCGAGCAGCCATTGCCATCGGTCACGGTGAGCGCGTAGGTGCCCGGGCAGAGGTCCGTGATCGCGGGCGTGCCCTGGCCATTCGCATTCGGCGACCAGGCGTAGCTGTACGGCAGCGTTCCGCCGGTGACGATCGCGCTCACCGCGCCGTTGCAATCGCCCGCGCACAGCGCATCCTGCACGGAGCCGATCATGGCCAGCGGCTGCGGCTCGGTGATGAGCACCTGAACGGTGGTGTCGCATTGCGCGGCATCGGTGATCAGCACCGTGTACACACCGGCGCACAATCCGGTCACCTGCGGCGTGGTATGGCCGCCCGGCGTCCACAGGTAGGTGTATGGCTGCACCCCGCCCGTTGGCCCCACCGTGGCGGTGCCATCGCAGGCGCCAGCGCAGCTCGCGGGTGTGCTGCTCAGGTTGGGCGTGATCTGCTGCGAGGGCGTCACTTCCGCATCCGCGAAGCTCACGCAGCCGCTGCCGTTGGTCACTTGCGCGGTGTAGGTGCCGATGCACAGGTTGCTCAGCGAGCCCTGGTTCACCGCGATCACGTTGCCGCTCGCATCGAACCACACGAGGTTGCACGGCGGCGACGTGCACACGAAGCTCACGCTCACCATGCCATCGCAGGTGTTGCCGCACGAGGTCTGCCCATTGATCGGCGTCACCGCTTCGGCGTTGCTGTCGCTCACCTGCACCACCTGCGTCACGCTGCAGCCATTCGCATCGGTGACAACCGCCGTGTACAGGCCGCCGCAGAGGTTGCCGATGCTCTCGCCGGTGCCCACCGGCACGCCCAGCAGCAGCCAGGTGACCGTGTAGGGCGGTGTGCCTCCGGTGATCGTGGCGGTGGCCTGTCCGTCGCAATTGGGGCAGGTGCTCGGCGTGGCGCTCACGCTCACCTGCAGCGGCAGCGGCTCGGTGATGTCATACGTCGCGCTGAAGGCGCAACCGTTGCCATCAATCACGGAAACCGCATACGACCCCGCGCAGAGTCCCGTGGCGGTGAGCACGCCCTGCCCATTCGGAGGAACGGGATTCCACACCACCGCGTAAGGCAGGGTGCCGCCATTGATGCTGAGCGCGATGCTGCCGTTGCATTGCCCGGCGCACGCCATGCCGCTCACGAGCGCATTCACCTGCAGCGGCTGCGGCTCGGTGATGAGCACTTGGGCGGTGGTGTCGCAGCCGCCCCCATCGCTGATGAGCACCGTGTACACCCCGGCGCACAGGCCCGTGGCCAATGGCGTTCCCTGCCCACCGCCCGGCGCGGGTGACCAGGTCCAGGTGTAGGGCGGGATGCCGCCGTTCACGCCCACGGTGGCGCTGCCGTTGCAGCCGCCAGCGCAGGCCACGGGCGTGCTGCTGATCAGCAGGTTCGTTGGGGCAGGCGCGGTCACCGTGGCGGTGGCGATGCTCACGCAGCCCGATGCGTTCGTCACCTGCACGAGGTAATCGCCAGGGCACAGGCCGCTGAGCGTGCTGCCGGATTCATTCAGGTCGTTGCCCTGGGCATCGAACCACGCGATCGCGCACGGCGCATCGCCGCAGGTGAAATCGACGCTCACGCTGCCATCGCAGGTGTTCGGGCAGCTCGTGCTGCCGTTGTTCGGCGTGAGGTCCTCGCCAGCGGAATCGGTGATCGGCACCGCCTGCTGAAGGGTGCAGCCATTCGCATCGGTCAGTAGCGTGGTATAAACACCCGCGCAGAGGTCGGTGATGCTGGCTCCAGTGCCGACCAGGCTGCCGCCCGCGCTGTACCATTCCACCGACAGTGCGCCGGTGCCGCCACCGATGGTTGCCGTGGCGGTGCCGATGCACACCTGGCATTCACTCGGCGTGGTGCTCAAGCTGAGGGTGAGCGGCGCAGGGTTCGACAGGTCGAAGCTGAGCGAGGTGGAGCAGCCGCTGTTGTCGGTGATCACCACGCTCCACGTCCCTGCGCAGAGACCGGTGGCGCTCGCTTGTCCCTGGCCGTTTGGTGGAACAGGCGTCCACGCATAGGTGAAGCCACCGGTTCCGCCCGAGGCATTCAGCACGATGGAGCCGTTGCACTGCCCGCTGCAGGCGATCGGTGTCACCACCGCGCCGGCATCGATCGGCGGCGGACCGGTGATGAGCACCTGCGCATCGATGCTGCAACCATTCGCATCGGTGATGGTCACCGTGTACACGCCTTCACAGAGCCCGTTCACCTGCGGCGTGGCCTGCCCGCCGGGCGACCAGAGGTAGGTGTAGGGCCCGGTGCCACCCGTGGGGCCCACCGTGGCGGTGCCATCGCAAGCGCCCGCGCAGCTCACCGGCGTGCTGCTGCTGTTGGGCGCGATCGGCGCGAAGGGGGCGACGGTGAACGGGAAGGCTTCCGTGCAGCCATTGGCATCGCTGAGCGTCACCGTGTAGTTGACGCCTGCGCACAGGCCCGTGGCCGTGGTGGTGCCCTGCCCGCCACCGGGCGCTGGCGACCAGGTGATGCCGATGGCGCCTGTGCCACCTGTGGGGCTCACGGTGGCCGAGCCCGTGCACGGCCCAGCGCAGGTTTCCGGATTCACCGCCAAGCCGGCAGCGAATGGGGGCGGTGCGCTGATGAACGTGGATGCCGTGGCGATGCAGCCGTTCGCGTCAGTGACAGTCACCTGCCAGCTCCCTATGCACAGGCCCGTGATGCTGGTGCTGCCTTGCTGCCCACCCGGTGGGGCTGGGCTCCAGATGATGGTGTACGGGGGCGTTCCGCCGGAAGGTGTCACAGTGGCTGTGCCATCGCAACCGTTGGGGCAGGTGATGTTCGTGGAGGTGAGATCGGCCACGAGCGGCACCTGCGGAAGGATGTTGAAGGTGACGGTGGTGTCGCAACCTGCCGCGTCGGATATGGTCACGCTCCACGTGCCGGGGCAGAGCTGCTGCGCGCTGCCCGTGCCTTGGCCAACCGGCGGCTGCGGGCTCCAGAGGAAGGTGTATGCTCCGCTGCCTCCGCTCGGGTTCACGGTCGCGGTGCCATCGCAGGGCCCGTTGCAGGTCTCATCCGTCTGGGTCGGATTCGGCACGATCGGCGTGGGGCCGATGATGTTGATGAAGATGACCGTATCGCATTGCGCCGCGTCGGTGATCTGCACCGTGTAGATGCCCTGGCATAGGCCCGTGGCGTTCGGTGTTCCCTGGCCGCCGCCGGGCTGCGGGCTCCAGAGCCAGGTGTAGGGCAGCACGCCGCCCGTGGCGATCACGGTCGCTGTGCCGTCGCAGGCATTGCCGCAGCTCGTGGGCGTGGTGGAGAATTGCGCATCGATGCCCGAGGGCGTGCTGATCGCGAAGGGCGTGATCACCTGGCAGCCGTTCGCATCGGTTATGGTGAGCGTGTAGGCGCCCGGGCAGTAGCCGGTGGCGTTGGGCGTTCCCTGTCCGTTCGTCGGTGGCGCCTGCCAGTTGTAGGTGTACGGTTGCGCGCCGCCAGTCACCGTGGCGGTGGCCGTGCCATCGCAGCCACCGCCGCAGCTTGCAGGGGTGGTCACGATGTCAACGGTGATCGCGGGCGGATCCTGCAGCTGGAAGGTGAGCGTGGTGTCGCATCCGGCCTGGTCCCTCACGAGCACGCTGTAGCCGCCTGCGCAGAGCTGCGTCGCATTCGGTGTGCCCTGGCCCGTCACGCTCGGCGTCCATAGGTAGGTGTAGCCAGGCGAGCCGCCGCTCACGCTGATTGCGATGCTGCCATCGCAGGCACCGGCGCAGGTGGGTGGCGTTATGGTTCCTGATGCCGTGATGGGCGGCGGCGCTGTGAGCAGGAAGGTGAGCGTGGTGTCGCACGCGCCGCTCGCGACCGTGACCGAATACGTGCCCGCGCACAGCAGCGTGGCGTTCGGCGTGCCCTGTCCGGTCACATTCGGCGACCAGGTGTAGGTGAAGGTGCCGTTGCCGCCGCTCGCCTGCAAGGCGATGCTGCCGTTGCAGTCGCCATTGCACGAGGGGTTGGTGATGATGCCGTTCACCGTGATCGGCGGCGGCGCGGGCACCGTGAAGGCGATGAGCGTATCGCAGCCCACCGCGTCGGTGATGAGCAAGGTGTAGGCTTGCGCGCACAGGCCGGTCACATTCGGCGTGCCCTGCCCGGTACCTGGCGCCGGCGACCACAGGTAGGAGTAGGGCGCCTGCCCGCCGCCCACGATCACACCGGCCGAGCCATCGCACACGCTGGGGCAGCTCGCCGGAAGCACCTGGAGCGATACCGTGATCGGCACGGCATCGAGGATGGTGAAGGCCTGCGTGATGGTGCAGCCGTTGGCGTCCGTGATCAACACGCTGTAGTTCCCCGCGCAGAGCGCTGTGGCGTTCGGTGTTCCCTGCCCGGCCACATTCGGCGTCCACAGATAGGTGTAGTTGGGCGCGCCGCCGGATACCGCCACGCTGGCGGTGCCATCGCACGCGCCGCCGCAGGTCACGTTCGTCTGGCTGGGCGTCACCACCAAGGGCGGTGGCTGGTTGATGGTGAAGGCGATGAGCGTGTCGCAGCCATTCGCATCGGCCACGAGCACGGTATAGTTGCCCGCGCACAATGCCGTGGCATTCGGCGTGCCCTGGCCCGCCACGTTGGGCGACCACAGGAAGGTGTAGTTCGGTGTCCCGCCCGAGACCGTCAAGGAGGCCGTGCCATCGCACACCCCGGAGCAGCTCGCATCCACGATGGCCAGCTGCGCGTTCAGCGGCGGCGGCGCGGGCACATTGAAGACGACCGTGGTATCGCAGCCATTGGCCGTGGCGACCGTCACGCTGTAATCGCCTGGGCAAAGCGCTGTCGCATTCGGCGTGCCCTGCCCGCTCACATTGGGCGACCACGTGATGGTGTAGGGTGGCGGAGGCCCGCTGATGGCGATGCTGATGGCGCCGTTGCAGGCATCGCTGCAGGTGGCCGGCGTCACCGTGCCCTGCACATCGAACGCCGGGGCGGAGGTGATGGTGAAGCTCTGCGTGACGGTGCAATTGGTGACCACATCGCGGATGAGCACGCTATAGCTGCCCGCGCAGAGGTTGTTGGCGGTGGCGGCGGTGGATACGTTCGGTGTCCAGGTGTAGCTGAACGGGCCGGGGCTTCCTGTAGGCGCCACGGTGGCGCTGCCGTTGCACTGCCCGAAGCAGGTGGCGTTCACCTGCGAGGGGTTCGGCACGATCGGCGGCGGCTCGGTGATGGTGAATGATTCGGTGGCCGTGCAGCCGTTGGCATCGGTGAGCAGCACGCTGTAATTGCCCGGGCACAGGCCAGTGGCGTTGAAGGTGCCCTGCCCTGCGCCAGGTGCCGGGGTCCACGTGGCGATGATGGTGCCGGTGCCGCCTGAAGGATTCACCGTGGCCGTGCCGTTGCACGCGCCATTGCAGGTCACGTTGGTGAACGTGAGGTTCGGCGTTATCGGCAGCAGGTTGAAGGTGAAGGTGGTGTCGCGGAAGCAGCCGTTCGCGTCGGTCACGCGCAGCGTGTTGGCCCCGGCGCACAGCTGGTTGAAGCTCGAGCCACTGCCGGCCCCGTTGTTCCAGTTGAAGGTGTATGGGGACACCCCGCCCACAGGCAGCACCGCGCGCGAGCCATTGCACACGCCAGCGCAGGTTGGCGGCGTTCCAGGACCCAGGAAGATCAGGCCCAAGGGCGCAGGCTCCGTCACGTTCAGCGTGACTCCGCAGCTCACGCCCTGCGCATTGTCGGTCACGATCACGATCTGGGGGCCGCCGCAGGCCGTGGTCCAGGTCTGCGTGCCCGGGCCGTTGAGCCAGGAGTAGCTGAAGTTCCCGCTTCCGCCCGTCACGTTCACCGTTACCGTGGCGTTGCATTCGCCGCGGCAGCGGATGTTGAAGCCGTTGTAGTTGCTGGTGGCGGATGTGGTGGCCACGAAGGGCGTCTGGCCGGGCCCCGTGGCGCACACGTTCACGTCGCGCGGCCCATCGGGCGAGCTGGGCTGCGGTGCCGCGAGCGCGCTTCCCTGCACCAGCACGATCGCTTGCTGCGCGTCCATCACGCGCGCCATCACCTCCGTTGCAGGCCTGCGCTGCAGGTCGATGACGCTGCTGCCCGCATGCAGCCGCTTCGCGCCGCGGCCCTCGGCGCACAGGTCGCGCGCGCGCACCAGGGTGCGCGCGGCGTGCACCTCGCCGTTGCGCAGGGTGATGTCGCCTTGCGCCAGCACCAGGTCGCTCAGCACGCTCCACGAGCCGCTGCCATCGAAGAGGATGCTCCCTTCCAGGGGGATGCCCTTCAGATCGATCACCCGGCCAGCGCCAGCGCCAGCCAGGCGCACGGTTCCGGCGAAGGCCCAATGCACGCTGCCGCTCAGGCTCCAATCGCCCTGGATGCGCAGCTCATCGTGCGCCGCCCCGCGCACCCGGATGAAGCCATTGCCGCCGTCCACGCGCAGGCTCCGGCATTTGGCGGTGCCGGAAACGATCACCTCCACCTCGCCATCCGGCGCGATCACCGCATCGTCCTTCGCCGAAGGCACGCCGGCGCCACCGGGACCCGCTGCGGCAAGGCTCCAGTGCTGGGCATCGTTCCATGCGCCGTGGCCGCCCACCCAGTGGTAGGTGCGGGTCTGCGCCAGCGCAAGCGATGTCACCATCAGCGCGATCGGGAGCAGGAGTGGTCGGAGGGGTGTGCGCATCGCTTCAAGGGTCTAGTCGAAGGCGGGGCAGTTGATCATGCGGCGGCTCATGTCCTCCTGCCCGCATGGGGTGATGCCCAGGATGATCTCGTGCGTGTTGCTGCTGCCCATGCGCAGCTTGCTGGCCGTGATGTCGTAGCTGTAGCCGAGCTGGAAGTACTTGGCGAAGCTCACGCGCATGAGGAAGTGCACGGCATCGCCGGTGCGGTAGCCGGCGCCCAGGGCGAATTGCCGGTTCCATTCCACCATGGCATTGAGGTCCCAGGCGGGCGGCGCGCCCTTGGAGAACTTGAGGAGGGTGCTGGGGATGAGCGCGGTGCTGCGGCCGATGCGGTGCTTGTAGCCGCCGCTGGCCATGAACTGCCGTGCCAGCCGCGAGTCGGTGCCCATGTCCTTGATGCGGTTGCCCAGCATCTGGTGCATGGCCAAGCCGCCCCAGGCCTTCTTGTTGTAGAGGAAGATGCCGGGGGTGATCTCAGGGATCACCACCGTGCTCGATTTCCCGCCGAGCGCGGGGTCGTCGTACTGCACCAGGGTGCTGTTGCCGATGTCGTACTTCATCTGCTGCGCCCCGCCGAAGAGGCCGAAGCTGAAGAAGTAGTCGCGCGACATCTGCATGTGGTAGGCCCAGGCCAGCACCATGCGCGTGTAGCCCCAGTTGCCCGCGTTGTCCGATTCGATGAAGAACCCGATGCCGTGCTTGTTGGCCACGAAGGGCTTCCCCTTCTGGCGGATGGCGCCATGCAGGCTGGCCCAGCCCGTGGTGGGCGCGCCTTCGAAGCCCACCCATTGCTTGCGGAAGCCCAAGCGGATGTCTAGGCAGTCCTTGCTGCCGGCCACAGCGGGGTTCACGCTGAACTGGTTGAAGACGTATTGCGTGTACTGGGCCAGCTGCTGGGCGCGGGCCGTGGCCGCGAGCGCGAGGAGGGCGAGCAGTAGGGCGTGCCTCATCGGATGATGGAGATGAAGCCCAGGTAGGGGGCGCTGCGCCCCTCGACCTCGTTCAGCTGGATGTAGTAGTAATAGGTGCCCTCGCTCAGGTCGCGGCCGTTGCGCGTACCGTCCCACGGCTCGCGGTAGCCGTTGCTCTGGAACACCTTCTGGCCCCAGCGGTCGTAGATGATCACTTCGGAGCCGGGGTATTGCGCGATGCCGGGCACCTCCCAGGTGTCGTTTCGGCCATCGCCGTTGGGCGAGAAGGTGTTCGGCGGCTCGATGAGGCGGCGCACCTCCACGTACACGGTATCGGTGTAGGTGCAGCCGTTCAGCTGGGTGGTCACCGAATAGGCCGTGGGCTCCTGCGGGTTGGCGATCGGGTTGGGGATGCC
>CAZJTB010000010.1:0-16292 GCA_964548485.1 uncultured Chryseobacterium sp.
AGGGGCTAGCCCGGCGATTGATCGTGGCCGTGCTGCTGACCACGCCCGTGGCCGGATTGGGGAACACGCTTAAGCCATTGCTCCGGGCCTCGTCCACGCCCACGGTGCCCACCATCACCTCAACCGGCTCACGCACGCTTTCGCAAAGGGTGCCCGCAGCCACCACCTCCCAATCGTAGAAGAAGTAGTAGAAGGCCAGTGCGTTCTGTCCGGAGACGCTGCTGGTGGTGATGGCGCCCACGGTGCCCAGAGCATACGGGTACGCGGGGTTGCTGCCGTTGCCGTCGCGCCAAAGCTGGGGATTGCCGCCCACGCAGCGCAGGCCGTAAGTGCCAGGGCCGGGAACCGCGTAGTTCAAGGTGATGCGGCTCTCGCCACCGGGGATATTGATCACCTGCGAGGCCAGGGTGGCGCCGCTGTTGCGGTCGATCAAGGCCACGGTGCGGTTGCCGGCGCCGTTGGCATACACCTTCACGCTCACGATGGTGAAGGGCGCCGAGGCCGTGAACACCGGATAGTTGTCGGAATTGGTGTGGAACTGGCCGGGAGCGCCGGTATTGAGCCGGTTCTGAGGGCCGCCGAACCATGCGCCACCGCCATGCTGGATGGCCGCGGTGGCGTAATAGGTGGTGTTGCTGTTCAGGAAGGGCGTTTCGAAGGTGTTGCCTGTGGCCACTGGCGAGCCGCCGGCCGGCGCGTCGTACCAGCTGATGTTATTGCCGCTGGCGATGAGGGTGGCGGTGCCCGGAACGGGGATGATCACATCATCGGCGATGGGGGCATCGGGCGAATCGAGCACGCTGACCACGACCGGAGCGCTGGAGAACTGGTCGCAATTGCCGGTGATCGTCACGCTGTGCCGGAGCTCGTCACCTGGATGCTCTGCGTATTGCCCCCGCCGGTCCACGCATACCCGTTGGCGGCGGTGCTGGTGAGGGTCACCGACCCTCCTTCGCAGAAGGTGAGCGGGCCACTGGCCTCCACGGTGGGCGTCTCATCGGGGCTTTGCAGCACGAAGAAGCTGGCCGTGGCGGTGCAGCCGCTGCCGTCGTTGATGGTGACGCTGTAGTTGCCAGCGGTGCCCACGCTGATCGTCTGGCTGGTGGCGCCATTGCTCCAGAGGTACTGGAAGCCCGGATTCGCGGAGAGCTGAACCTGGTCGCCGGCACCGCAGAGCACGGGGTCGCCCACCGGCGTGATCACCGCGGTGGGGCTGATGCAGGTGTTCTCGATGATGGTGATGTACTGGTCGGCCGCCACATTGGTGAAGGTCTCCGTGCCGCCAGCGGGCCAGCGCACCGTGAGGGTGGGGATCACCGTGTGCGCGCCCAGCCCGAAGAGCCCGGCGAATGTGGTGACCATGCCGTAGCTCTCGCCGGAGCGCACCTCGCGGATCTGTGTGCCCCAAGGACCGGTGATGGTGATGCGGGCGCCCACGGCGTCGCGGTTGCTCACCGTGCCCTGCAAGCGCACGCCGAACCAGTGGTTGGCATTGCCGTTGTTCATCCACAGGCGGTCGGGGTTGGCGGGGTCGGGCGTGATGTAGCTGCTGCCGTAGTTGGCGAACACATCCACGAAGCCGTCATTGTTGAGGTCGCCGGTGGCGAAGCTGTGCATGGCCTTGCCGCTGGGGAAGAGGCTGAGGATGCGCGAGAAGGTCTTGTTGCCGTTGTTCTTGAAGTAGTACTCAACGCCTCCGGCGATCAGGATGTCCACGAAACCGTCGTTGTCGAAGTCGGCGAACTTGCTCTGGAGCATGAAGCCGCCGTACTCGAGCCCGCTGCCGGCGGTGATCTCGGTGAAGCTGCCCGAGCCGTTGTTCTCGAAGAGCTGGATGGTGGCATCGTGGTTGGTCACCACCATGTCGAAGTCGCCGTCGTTGTCGATGTCGCCGAAATCGGCGGTCCAGCTCTGATTGCGGATCTGCACGCCATAGTTGGCTGCGAGGTCGCTGTACTGGTTGCTGCCGTTGTTCACGAAGAGGCGGTTCCAGCGGCGGCAGTCCGTGGGGTCGGTCACGCCCTGGCGGCACTTGGCTATGTAGAGGTCCTGGGCGCCATCGTTGTTGAAGTCAACGAAGCAGCTGCCGTAGTTGCCGCTCATGTCATCACTGGCGGGCGCGGGGCCCGAGGCGCAAGCCGTCTGGCTCCAATTGATGTAGGCGTTATTGTTCACCGGCACCCCGCTGGCGTTGGTGAACCAGAGGCTGGGCGGGCCATCGTCATGGCAGGCGAATACATCCACGCGGCCGTTGTTGTCCACGTCGCCGATGCTCATGCACTGGGTGAAGATGGTGCCGCCGTTCAGGGCGCTGAGCGTTCCCTGGCCCACCGCGTTGATGCGCATGTAGTGCGTGCCATCGTAGCTGCCGCCGCTCACCACATCCTTGTGGCCGTTGTTGTCGATGTCGGCTGCGGCGAATCCCCACTGGCCGCTGCTGCTCATGTTGCCATAGTTCACCGTGGTGAAGGTGCCATTCGCGTTCTGGTAATCAACCACCAGGGTGCGCGCGTCGTCAAGCTTCAGGATATCATCCAATCCATCGCCGTTCATGTCCACCACGCCCATGCAGCCGCCGCTCGTGCTGGCGCTCATCAGTGGTGTGGAGTTGGTGAAGCCCAGCTGCGCGCAGAGCGCGAGCGGGCTGAGCAGCGCAAGGGCTGCGCCGAGGGTCTTGTTTGCCGTCATGTAAGGGTTGAGTTTCGGTTCCGTTTGCTTGCAGGCGGGTCGAATGTAGCGGAACCGCCGCCAGCCTTCAGGCTCCCTTCGCCTTGCTGGCTTGAGTTCCTACCAGCGCCGCCGGTTCGCCATCACCGGTCTGGCGCCGGATGCTCTCGCGATGGATGGCATCCATGAACTCGCGCACGAAGGCCTCGCTGAGGCCCAGCGCTGAAGCCAGCCGGAGCTGCCTCCGCATGATGCGCTCCCAGCGCTCGGGCTGCAGGATGGCCACCTGGTGGTCGCGCTTGTGGTCGCCGATGCGCTCAGCGATGTCCATGCGCGTGCCGAGCTTCTGGGCGATCTCCTCGTCCAGTTGGTCGATCAGATCGCGCAATTCCTCCAGGCGATCGCGCATGCCGGAGGTGGGCTGGGCCCGGCGGAAGATGAGGCCATCGAGCAGGGCGGCGAAGGCAGCGGGCTTCAGCTGCTGCTGCGCATCGCTTCGGGCCCGGTCGGGGTCGGGGTGCACCTCCACCATGAGCCCCTCGAAGCCCAGATCGAGCGCCTGCTGGGCCACCGTGCCGATGCCATCCACCTGCCCGGCCACATGGCTGGGGTCGAACAGGATGGCAAGCTCGGGATGGGCTGCCTTCAGCCGGATGGGGAACTCCCACATGGGGCTGTTGCGGTAGGGCGTGCGCTCGAACCAGCTGAAGCCCCGGTGCACGGCGGCCAGCCGGTGGATGCCCGCGCGGCTCAAGCGCTCCAGCGCGCCCAGCCAGAGGTGCAGGTCGGGGTTGATCGGGTTCTTCACCAGCACCGGCACGTCAGCGCCTTGCAGCGCATCGGCGATGGCCTGCACGCTGAAGGGGTTCGGCGTGGTGCGCGCGCCGATCCACAGCATGTCGATGCCCGCCTGCAGGCTCGCCTCCACATGGCCGGGGGTGGCTACCTCGGTGGTCACCAGCAATCCGGTCTCGCGCTTCACCCGCTGCAGCCAGGCGAGGCCAGCATCGCCCACGCCTTCGAAATGGCCGGGGCGCGTGCGGGGCTTCCAGAGCCCGGCGCGGAAGACGCGCGCCCGGCCATCGGCCTTCAATGCCCGGGCCGCGGACATCACCTGATCCTCGCTCTCGGCGCTGCACGGGCCGGCCACGAGCACGGGCGCTTGCAGGTCGAGGTTCCAGGACCTCAGGGGCAGTGGCGTGAAATCCGCTATGGCCATAGCGCTCAAAGGTATCCGGAGAACAGCCCCGCGTCGGTGCTGGTTCGTGCAGCGGTGGTCCGATAGCTTTGGAGCGGGTCATGGCCGTCACGAAGCGCAGCATCCTTTACTACGGCACGGCGCTGACCTTCTTCGGCGGCCTCTTGTACGCCGCCATCAGCGCCGGCGAGCGGTTGCGGCCCGATCTGGCAGGCGAGCTGCGCCTAGCGATGGCCCCGGGCCAGGTACCGGGCACAAGCGCCATCGGCCATTTCGCCAGCACCGTATCCGAGAACATCGCGCATCCGTTCGCGATGCTGCTGCTGCAGATCGCGGCCATCATCGCCGTGGCGCGCCTCTTCGCCTTCCTCTTCGCGAAGCTGGGCCAGCCCTCGGTGATCGGCGAGATCGTGGCCGGCATCGTGATGGGGCCAAGCGTGGTGGGCTATTGGCTCCCCGGCGCATTCGGCTTCCTCTTCCCATCGGGCTCGCTGGAGAACCTGCACCTGCTCAGCCAGATCGGGCTGGTGCTCTTCATGTTCGTCATCGGTATGGAGCTCGACCTCGGTGTCCTGCGCGGCCGCCTCCACAGCGCGCTGGTGATCAGCCATACGAGCATCGTGATCATGTTCGCGCTGGGCGCGCTGCTGGCCCATCGGCTCTACCTGGGCTTCGCGCCGCCCACGGTCGGCTTCCAATCGTTCGCGCTGTTTATGGGCATCGCCATGAGCATCACCGCGTTCCCCGTGCTGGCGCGCATCATCCAGGAGCGCGGCCTCACCCGCACGCGATTAGGCAGCATGGCGCTGGCCACCGCCGCCAGCGACGATGTGACGGCCTGGTGCTTGCTCGCCGCGGTCATCGCCATCGTGAAGGCGGGCAGCGTGGCCAGCGCGGGTTACACCATCGCGGCCGCGGCGCTCTACGTGTCGGTGATGCTCCTGGTGCTCCGCCCCTTCCTCAAGCGCCTGGGCGAGGTGCATGGCGAGCGCCGCACCATGGGCCGGCCGCTGGTGGCGGGCATGGTGCTGGTGATGCTCGGCTCGGCCTGGGCCACCGAGGCCATCGGCATCCATCCGCTGATCGGGGCTTTCCTGGCCGGAGCCGTGATGCCGCAGAACCTGGCCTTCCGCCGGGTGCTCATGGCGAAGCTGGAGGATGTGAGCGTGGTGCTGCTGCTCCCGCTCTTCTTCGTCTTCACCGGCCTGCGCACACGCATCGGCCTGCTCACCAACGAGCACCTGTGGTGGACCTGCGCGCTGGTGGTGGCCGTGGCCGTGGCGGGCAAGAGCCTGGCGGCGGCCATCGCCGCACGCGTAACCGGTCATGATTGGAAGGAGAGCCTGAGCATCGGCGCGCTCATGAACACGCGCGGGCTCATGGAGCTGGTGGTGCTCAACATCGGCTACGACCTCGGGGTGATCAATGCCGAGCTCTTCGCGATCATGGTGATCATGGCGCTGCTGAGCACCTTCATGACCGGGCCCGTGCTCGGCCTCATCGAGCGGGTGTTCCGCAAACCCTCAGCATCGGACGCCACTGCCGCGCCCGCGCCTGGCTGGCGCGTGCTGCTCTCCTTCGGCCAGCCCGAGAGTGGCCGCCGTGCCCTGCGCCTGGTGCGCCAACTTGTGGGCGATGACCCCTCCTCCGCCGCGGTCACCGCGTTGCACGTGACCCCCAGCAACGATGTGAACCCCATCGACAGCGCGGGCTTCGAGCGCGAGGGCTTCAAGCCGGTGCTCAAGGAGGCCCAGCGCCTCGAGCTCGGCGTGCGCACCGAGCACCACGTGAGCGGCGATGTGGGCGCCGACATCCTGCGCACCGCCAACGCCGGCGCGTACGACCTGCTGCTGGTGGGCGCCGGCAAGCCCCTGCTCAAAGGCACCTTCCTCGGCGACCTGCTCGGCTTCACCACGCGCGTCATCGACCCCACCAAGCTCATCGGCAGCCTCACCGGCAAGGAATCGCTGCTGCCCGCCGACGATCAGCTCGATCCCAAGGTGCGCCAGCTCATCGAGGAGGCGCAATGTAGCGTGGGCGTCTTCATGGACAAGGGCTTCGCGCAGGCCGACCGCATCCTGCTGCCCTTGGGCGCTCCGGGCGACCTATTCCTGCTGCACTACGCGGAACGCTTTCTCCAGGGCGGTCGCCGCAGCCTCACCCTGCTCGATGTGGCCGGCCTCACCCAGCGCGACCCCTCATTCCGAAATGGCGTGCAGCACCTTCAGCAGCTGGCCGGCGACCGCCTCGACACCGCGCATGGTCGCTCCCTCGACGCGCAAGTGCTCGCGCAGCACGACCTTCTCCTCACCAGCTACAAGGGTTGGAGCCGCTGGGCCGAATCGCGCGCGCCCTGGCTCAACGAGGTGCCCAGCACCTTGATCATACGGCCTTAGCCGAAGTGGCCCTGAACTGGTCGGCCAGCCAGGCACGCGCATCCGCTTCGCTCTTGAACACCCGCGCCGGGAACTCCGTGGGGAAGTAGCTGAAGAAGAGCTTCGCGATGGCCTCGCCCATGCCATCGCTGATGACCACCGCCAGCGCGCGCAGCCCGCTCCTGCCCTGCTCGGGCTTGAAGTGGTCGGTATTCGTCACGGTGAGCTCGAAATCGGCGCCTTCGGGGATGAAGGAGATCATCGCGTAGGGCGATTCGCCCGCCAGCTCGTGCCGCGCCAGGCGGTTCTCCTCGAAGCCGGCCCGCGTGATCGTGGCATCGCTGCGGAAACGCTGCTCGATGAGGCCCGGGGCGGCCAGGCGCATGATGGCGCAGCTGGTCTCGATGGTGCGCGGGGTCAACGGATTCGGCTTTACTTGGCACAAGGTTAGTCAAGTGCGACGAGATGCCGTGACATGAACGGCTCAATGACCATGACCGAATAACCCAAATCCACTTCCATGAAGAAGCTCTCCGCGTCAGCTCTCCTTGTTGTCAGCATCCAGGCCGGGGCCCAGGATTACTGCGCGCCTTTCTTCGCCAATGGCTGCTTCAACTGGCGCACCTTTGAGGTGCAGGCCGGCTCGCTGCTTTGGTCACCCGGAGCTGACGATTGCTGGACAGGCATCTACACGCAACTGAGCACCAGCGTGGATGCCGGCACCGCCTTGCCCATGAGCGTCACCAATGGCGTTTGGTGCGGCGTGGCCGTTTGGGTTGACCTGGACCAGAGCGGCAGCTTCGAGGCCAGCGAGAACCTCTACTTCACTTATGTGGGCGGCGCTCCAAGCTACCAGTACGATTTCAGCATCACCATCCCGGCGGGAACGCCGAGCGGCGCCTACCGCATGCGCATCATCTCACCCTGGGGCAGCGATGGCTTCACCACGGAGAACGGCAATGGCAATGGCCCCTGCGGCTTCTATCAGTACGGCGATTTCAAGGACTTCGCCCTCGATGTGAACGGGACCCTCGGAGTGGTTGGGCCGGAAGCGCAAGGCCTCACCCTCGCGCCGAACCCGGCGCATGGCGTGGTGCTGGTATCGGGCCTTCCAATCAACGCTGAGGTGCGGGTGCTCGATCCCACCGGAAGGACCATGCATCTGACGCGAAGCGCTGGCGACCGGCTCGCGATCGATGCAGCAGGATGGCCGGCCGGTCCTTATGCGCTTCGCGTGGCTCATGCTGGCGGCATCGCCACGCGTCGCCTCATCGTGGACTAGGGCTCACCAACGCAGGGCCACTTTCCCCATGGTGGCGCCGCCAGCCAGTGCTTGGTGCGCTTCCACAAGCCGCTCCGCCGGCAGCTCGGCATGCACCTGGGGCTTCAGCTGGCCCCGGCCGTGCGCCTGCACCACTTCAGCGAGGCACCGCGCCACCAACTCAGGCCGGTGGTCGCCGAGCTTCAGCATGTTCACGCCCAGCACGCTCTTGCTCTTCATCATGAGGAAGATGGGCATCAGCAAGCCCATGCGCCAGATGAAGGCAAGGGTGCTGGTTCCGCCGCGCTCAGCGCCGCCGAAGAGCACCAAGCGGCCACCCGATCCAAGGAGCCGAAGATCCCTGGGGAAGCTGCGCCCTGCCACGGCATTGAAGCTCACGTCGAGGCGATTCCGGCCGAGGAGCTTCGAGGCCCGCTCGGCATAGTGGCCGGCCGTGCGATCAATCGCGTGCGTGGCGCCCAGTTCCAGCGCACGCCGCGCCTTCGCCGCTCCGCCCACCACCGCCATCACCTCGCAGCCCGCTTGCGCTGCCAGCTGCACCAGCAGCTGGCCCACGCCGCCCGCCGCGCTGTGCACCAGCACGCGCTCACCCGCCTGCAAGGGGCAGAGCACCTTCGCCATGTACCATGCGGTGACCCCCTGCGTGGCCAGGGCGAGGGCCTCACCCAAGGGAAGGCCATCGGGTATGATGGCGCAGGCACGGTGATCGGTGATGGCCAGCTCCGCATAACCGCCGAACCGCGTCATGGCCACCACGCGTGAGCCAACCAGGCCCTGCGGCGCTTCCTCGCCCGCACGCACCACGCGGCCCACCACCTCGTAGCCGATGATGCTGGGCAGCGGCGGCGCTTCGCGGTAAAGCCCTCGAACCGCCATCGCATCCGCGTAGTTGAGGCCGAAGCCTTCGGCCTGGATGAGCACCTGATTGGCCTTGGGCAGCGGATCGGCATGCTCGCGCAGCGCGAAGGCGCGCTCAGGGGCGCCGTGGTCGATGAGTGTCCAGGCTCTCATGCTGGGGTGGTTGAAGGTTGTCCGCGTGCGCCAAGGATCCGACGGCTGGATGCTGAAGGGTGCAGCGGTGCTGGGGGTTGCTGGTCGCTGAAGGGTTATCCATGGCCGCCCACCACCACCACGAATTCGCCACGCGGCTCATGCGCGTCGAAATGCGCGGCCAACTCGCCCAGCGTGCCGCGCCGTGTCTCCTCGTGCAGCTTGCTGATCTCGCGCGAGATGCTCGCCGGCCGCTCAGCGCCGAATGCCTCGGCCAGCTCGCTGAGCATGCGCGCGATGCGGTGCGGGCTCTCGTAGAACACCATGGTGCGCGGCTCCGTCTTGAGCGACTCGATGCGCGTACGCCGGCCCTTCTTCTGCGGCAGGAAACCCTCGAACACGAAGCGTTCGCAAGGCAGGCCGCTCACCACCAGCGCGGGCACGAAGGCCGTGGGGCCGGGCAGGCACTCCACCCCGATGCCGCTGCGGATGGCCTCGCGCACGAGCAGGAAGCCCGGATCGCTGATACCGGGCGTGCCCGCATCGCTGCACAGTGCGAAGCGCTCCCCGGAAGCGAGGCGCCTGGCGAGCTGCTCCACGAGGCGGTGCTCGTTGTTGCTGTGGAAGGAGATCAATGGCTTCTGGATGCCCAGGTGCTGCAGCAGTCGGCCGGTCACGCGGGTATCCTCGGCGATGATGGCATCGGCCTCCTCGAGCACGCGCCTGGCGCGGAGCGTGATGTCGTCCAGGTTGCCGATGGGCGTGGGCACCAATACGAGCGGGGCCTTGGCAGCGGTCACTTCCAGGAGGCGATGAACTCGCGCAGCAGCGCGTGCAGGTCGGCGAACTCGTTCAGCGGGAGGGTATCGGCGCGGTCGTTCACATCGTGGTAGTGGGCCACGCCGCCGAGCGTGTAGAGGTAGATGGCCGGCACGCCGCGCTGCACGAAGGGGCAGTGGTCACTGTTGCAAGCCGGGCCGCGCGCCTTCACCTCCTTCAGGTAGCCCTTTGCGCCGTTGATGGCCACAAGCTGGTCGTAGGCCTTTTTCTGCGTCGTGGCGTTCACCACCATCACGCCATCATCGCCGGTGCCCAGGATGTCGAGGTTGATCATCATGCGCACGCCCTTCCAATCGATGGGGCGGTCCACCGCGCACCATTCGCTGCCGATGAGGCCGGCCTCCTCGCCCGCGAAGGCCACGAAGAGCAGGTTGTGCCTGGGCCGGTTCTCCTTCCGGGCGAAGTGCTCGGCCAGGCTGAGCAGCATGGCGGTGCCGCTGGCGTTGTCGTTGGCGCCGGGGAAATAGGTGTCGGGGCCCATGCGGCCCAGATGGTCGTAGTGCGCGCCGATGATGATCCAGCCCTTGCCCTTGCCCTTCACCATGCCCAGCACGTTGCGCGCGCTGCGGCGCACGCGCAGGTCGTTGCGCACGCTGAGCGCGATGGCGGCCGCGCTGTCCGGGTGAGCATCGGCAACCACTTCGATGAGCGGAAAGGGCAGCGCATCATTCGCCACGCTCCAGGTGAGCTTCTTCATGGGCTTCACCACGGGACCGTAGTGCATGAGGTCGCGCTCCCATTGACGGAAGAGGCGGAGCGAATCGGCGTTGCGCGTCTCGGGCCAATGCACGCAGGCAGCCTTGCCGCTGATCACGCCCATGGTCATCCCGCGCCGCTCCGGCCCGTTGAGGTCGTTGGCGGTGATGTGCACGAGCTCGTAACGGCCGCTGGCCTTGCCGCTCTCAGGATCAACGATGAAGTCGAGACCGGGCCGCAGCACGTGCCCATCGATGCTGGCCTTCACGCTGTCCGGGAAGCAGTTCACATTGAACTGGAAGGGCTGGTAGAAGTCGGCCTTGACCGGCTTGAGGCCGAACTGCCTGAACTTGCCAGCGATCCATTCGCTGGCGATGCGGTCGCCGTCGTTCACATAGCCGCGACCGTGGAAGGCCGGTGAGCACAGGGTGTCGAGCCAGGCGCGCGCGCGCTGCGTGAGGGCGTCCTGCGCCGGCGATGCGAGCAGGGCGCAGCTGGCCAGGATCGAGAGCGCGGCCCTCCTCATGCGAAGCGGCGCTCGATGAGTTCCGAGAAGGCCTCCAGCGCCTCGGGGTCGGGCGGCGACTTGAGCTTGGCGATGAGCTCCTGCTGCAGGAAGCTCTTCGCCTCGCCCAGGTCCTTCGCGCTGTTGAGCAGCGCCACGCCCACCTCATAGGCCTTGGCATCGCCGCCGAAGAGCTCTTTGGTGAACCAGAACTTGTCGCTGAGCGAGATCGCCTTGGCGAGGTCGGTGATGCGTGCGCGCTCGAGCTTCTCGGCCACCGACTCATTGGACCTCATAGCGGTCTTCGCGGCCTGCGCTTCCTTCAGGTACTCGGCCGCGGTCTTCATCACCGGGGCCTCCTCCTGCGCGATCACCTCCTCGAGCGTGGTCTGGCGCGGCGCGGCGGGCTGGGTGTTGAGGCGGATGGGCGCCTCGGGGCCGGGCGCGGCGGGCTGCGCCTCGCGCACTGGCGGCGGCGCCACCGGTTCTGCTGCGGGCTTCTCCTCGCGCGCGGCGGCGGGCTGCGCTTGAGCCGGCGGCGGCGGGGCCGCAGGCCGTGCCTTTGCCTGAGCGGCCTCGCGGGCCTTGTGGCGCAGCACGATCAGCCGCTCGTACAGCTCGCGGGCGTCGCTGGCGGCCTCATCGAGCGCGGCCAGCGGCAGCGTGCCGCCGCGTAATCCCTCCTCAGCCTTGCGCAAGGCATCAACCAGCGCGCTCATCGAACGGAAACCCTTGTCGTTGCTCATGGTCGCTTGGGCCGTTACCGATGGCCCCGGACGAAGATCCCTATTTTCGCCGCACGCGCAACCGGCATCGCGCCGCGCGTTTCCACAGCTTTTTGAATGTTCCTGGAGCACACCGGCAGCCGCAGCCCGCGCAAGGGCTGGATCGAGGTGATATGCGGCAGCATGTTCAGCGGCAAGACCGAGGAGCTCATCCGCCGCCTGCGCCGCGCCGAGTTCGCCCGTCAGAAGGTGGAGATCTTCAAGCCCAGCGTGGACACCCGCTATGCAGACACCGAGGTGGTGAGCCACGACAGCACCAGCATCCGCAGCACGCCCGTGCCCAGCAGCAGCAACCTGCTCCTGCTCGCCGGCGGCATCGAGGTGGTGGGCATCGACGAGGCGCAGTTCTTCGATGAGGGCCTCCCCGAGGTGTGCGCCCAGCTGGCCTCGCAGGGCGTGCGCGTGATCACCGCCGGGCTCGACATGGATTTCCTTGGACGGCCCTTCGGCCCCATGCCGCGGCTCATGAGCATGGCGGAGTACGTGACGAAGGTGCACGCCATCTGCATGCGCTGCGGCGCCCTGGCCAGCTTCAGCCACCGCACCAGCGCCAGCGCCGACCTGGTGGTGCTGGGCGAGAAGGACCATTACGAGCCGCTGTGCCGCGCCTGCTTCGATGCCGCGCGCACCGGCGCTGAATCCTCCGCGCCATGAGCGGCCATCGCCTCAGCGTCCTCGCGCAGGCCGCGGGCGGCGAGTGGCCCGCGCGGCACGGCGACCCCCTCATCGCCCAGCTCAGCATCGATTCGCGCAAGCCCTTCACGCCCGGCGACACGCTCTTCATCGCGCTCAAGGGCGACCGCCACGACGGCCATCGCTACCTGCGCGACCTGCACGCGCGCGGCATGCGGCATTTCATCGTGAGCGAGGCCATCACCGCGGAGGAACTGCCGGAGAGCAACGTGGTGCGCGTGGCGGACACGCTCGACGCCCTGCAGCGCATCGCCGCGTGGCACCGCGGGCACTTCCAAGCGCCCGTGATCGGCATCACCGGAAGCAACGGCAAGACGGTGGTGAAGGAGTGGCTCTTCCACCTGCTGCGCGACAGCGAGCACATCGTGCGCAGCCCCGGCAGCTGGAACTCGCAGGTGGGCGTGCCGCTCAGCGTGTGGGGCATGCGCGCCGAGCACACCATCGGCCTCTTCGAGGCGGGCATCAGCATGCCCGGCGAGATGGACCGCCTGCGCGCCATCGTGCAGCCGGGCATCGGCATCTTCACCAACATCGGCCCGGCGCACAGCGAGGGCTTCGCCAGCGACACCGCCAAGGCTGCCGAGAAAGCGCTGCTGTTCAAGGACGCCCGCGCGGTGGTGTTCTGCGCCGACCACGAAGCGGTGGTGGGCGCGCTCCATGCGCACGGCATCCATCAGCGCGCCGCCATGCTGGGCTGGAGCCGCGCGCGCAACGGCTGGCTGCATGTGGTGCGCGAGGAGCCCCTGCCGCACGGCCAGCGCATCCGTGTGATCAACGACCAGGTGGACTTCGCATTCGAGATCCCCTTCGGCGACCATGCCTCCGCCGAGAACGCCATCCACTGCGTGGCCCTGCTGCTGCACCTGGGCCGCGCGCCGCAATGGATCGCCGAGCGCACCCCGCACCTGCAACCGGTGAGCATGCGGCTGGAGGCCGTCGAGGGCGTGCACGGCATCACCCTGCTCAACGACGCCTACAGCAACGACACCGCCTCGCTGGCCATCGCGCTCGAGCACCTGGACGCCATCGCAGCCGGGCGGCCCAAGGCCGTGGTGCTCTCCGACCTGGCGGGCGGCGAGGCCACCGCGCTCCGCTACCGCCGCGTAGAAGACCTGCTCCGCCAGGCGCGCGTGAGCGCGCTGCTCACCGTGGGCCCGGAGCTGGCCGCGCATCCCCTCGCCTTCGCGCCGCGCGTGGAGCATTACGCCAGCGCCGAGGACCTCATCGCGCGTGCCGATGCCGCATCGCTCGCCGACCATGCCGTGCTCGTGAAGGGCGCGCGGGCATTCGAGCTCGAGCGCATCGTGGCGCGCTGGCAGCGCCAGGTGCACGGCACCGTGATGGAGGTGGACCTGGAGGCCATCCGCCACAACCTGAACCACTATCGCGCGCTGCTCGCGCCGGGCACGCGCGTGATGGCCATGGTGAAGGCCTTCGGCTACGGCGGCGGCGCGCTGGAGCTCGCGCGGCTCTTCGCGCACGAGCAGGTGCACTACCTCGGCGTGGCCTATGCCGATGAGGGCATCGCGCTGCGGCAGGGCGGCATCCAGCTGCCCATCATGGTGATGAACCCCGAGCCGGTGAGCATGGAAGTGCTGCATCGCTTCCGCCTGGAGGCGGAGGTGTACGATGCACGTTCACTGCAAGAAGCGCTTCGCCATGCGCGGCTCCATGCCGATGCGCCACCCGTGCACATCAAGCTCGATACCGGCATGCGCCGCCTGGGCTTCACGGAGGACGAGCTGCCGATGCTGCTCGCGGCGCTGCGCGAGGCAACCGGACCGCGCGTGGCCTCGGTGCTCTCGCACCTCGCCGCCAGCGAGGACCCCGCGCACGACGCATTCACGCGCGGGCAGATCGCCGCGTTCACGCGCATGGCCGATGCCATCGACGCCGCGCTCGGCTACCGCCCGCTGCGCCACATCGCCAACAGCGGCGGCGCCACGCGCTGGCACGAGGCGCATTTCGACCTGGTGCGGCTGGGCATCGGCCTCTTCGGCATCGGCGTGGACGCGCGCGAGACCGCGCGGCTGCAGCATGCGGCATCGCTGCGCACGGTGATCGCGCAGCTGAAGCGCGTGCCCGATGGCGCCACCATCGGCTATGGGCGGCGCGGGGTGGCGCAGGGCGAGCGCACCATCGCCACGGTGCCCATGGGCTATGCCGATGGACTCTCGCGCCGCCTGAGCAATGGCATCGGCCGCTTCTGGGTGAATGGCCACGAAGCGCCCATCATCGGCAGCGTATGCATGGACATGTGCATGCTCGATGTCACGGGCATCGCCTGCGCCGTGGGCGATGCGGCCGTGCTCTTCGATGCCGCGCACCCCATCACAGAGCTCGCGCGCGACCTGGGCACCATCCCCTACGAGGTGCTCACCAGCGTGCCACCGCGGGTGAAGCGCGTGCACGTGCGGGGGTGAACGGCCAACGGCGTTGAGGAGCGGGCGGTGACGCCCTTTCGGCCCTCAGATCACTCTATGCGATGAGCGCAAGGAGCTTCTGCAATTCCTTGTCGCTGATGGTATCCTGCTCGGACTTGTCGTACACGGTCAATAGAATCACGGTCTTGCGCACCACCTTGATGCATGTGATCACGAGCGCGCCACCTGAGCGGCCCTTCCCCTTGGACCGAACAGCCATACGCACCTTGTAGCAGTCCTTTCCCAATGGAGTACCGGTGAACGGCTCCCTGGACAACTCTTCGATGAGCACGGATAGGTCGTTGCGAACGGACGGATACTTCTTCGCTAGCCGTTTGATTGCCCGCTCGAAGACAGGTGAGTACTTGACCTCAAAGCTCATTCAAGAGCTGCTTTGCGGACTTCAGCTTCCGCTTGCCGCGCATATGCGCCTTCACGTCCTCCATGGCCTCCATCACTTCCAGCGCAACACGCGACTTCCTCTCATTCTTGAAGATGTTCACCACCTCTACGAAGTCGAGCTCCTGCAGCAACAGGTCAAACAGCCTCTGTTTCCCGGGGTCAGTGATGTCCAAAACGTAGCGTGCCATGCGGCTAATTTAAGCGCTGCCGTCGCGGCTGTGAGCTGCAGACTCGCCTGCCGAAGGCCCAACGGGCACCATGACGGCCGAAGGACGCTCCGTGCATCGCCTCGCCTTCCTTGATCTCATCCGGGCCTTGGCCCGCTCGCATCACCCCTTGCCCTTGCCGCCATGGATGATGGCGGTCTTCTTGTGCGCCTTGGCGCTGCTCACGCTCATGAACCTGCCGCTGATGGCGCTGCGTCCGATGCCGGCTGGCTTCTTCGCTGCGGTCTTTACCGCTGCGGCTTTCTTGGCGGCCTTCCTGGCTGCGGGCTTCTTGACCACGCCCTTCCGGGCGGCTTTCTTCGGGGCGCTCTTCCTTGCCATGCGGAATGATTTGCCGAAAAGCTACAACACCCTGGCGCCAGCAGAACATGACTTGCAACAGCCCATCCAAGTGTGAAGGCTTAAGGACCTGCCGAGGCAAGGCGCATTGCGGGGCGTCACGCCGGAAGATCCGCGAAGCGGGCCATCCGGCGTCTCCCGAAGGCTTGAGCGAACTTGCCTTGGTGAGACGCCGGGACTCGTTAGCGCAGCCTCCAAGTGCCTTGCGAGACTCGCGTGACGGTCAACGAGCACGATTCACTCAAAGTCCTTCTCATGGTACCATCCATCGCTCAGGTCCTTCCACTCCGCATTCTGCTTCGAGATCAGATCCTCCTTCCAGGCGCGCCGCCAGCGCTTGATGCGCTTCTCTTGCGCGATGGCCCCCAGAATCGTGGGCACGAACTCGAACCAAACTAGCTTGTGGCAGAGGAACTGGTCGGTGAACGAATCAGGGAACACACCTTTCTTGTGCTGAAGCACACGCTTCACGATGTTCGATGTGACACCGGTGTACAGCGTGGTGTTGTGCTTGTTGGTCATGATGTACACCCAGCCGCCTTTCATGCGTGTGAAGGTCGCAAACCTTATCCACCGAAAGCCCCCGCCACAGCGTCACGCCGGAAGATCCGCGAAGCGGGCTATCCGGCGTCTCACCCACGGACCGATGCGCTTGCTTGGGTGAGACGCCGGATGGCCGGGACCTACGCGCTGCGCGCGCCCGGCCTCCGGCGTGACGCACGGAGAACCTTGGTGCGGAGCGGCAAGGCCGTAAGGACTTGGCTGCATGGACTGCTGCACTGGATGCAAATGGCAGTTGGGCCCAGCGAGGCACTGCCCCCGCCACAGCGTCACGCCGGAAGATCCGCGAAGCGGGCTATCCGGCGTCTC
>CAZJTB010000011.1:0-10951 GCA_964548485.1 uncultured Chryseobacterium sp.
CCCGCGCTGGTGGTGATGGACACCATGAACTTCTGGATGGACAGCGCCATGCCGAAGCTGAAGGAGGTGATCGCGCGCGTGGACATCCTGGCCATCAACGATGCCGAGGCGCGCCAGCTCAGCGGCGAGCACAGCCTGGTTCGAGCGGCAGGGAAGATCCTGGCCCTGGGCCCCAAATACCTGGTGGTGAAGAAAGGCGAGCACGGTGCGCTGCTCTTCAGCCCCGACCGCATCTTCTTCGCGCCCGCGCTGCCGCTGGAGGATGTGGTGGACCCCACCGGGGCGGGCGACACCTTCGCCGGCGGCTTCATCGGCTATCTGGCGCGCACGCAGGACCACAGCTTCGACAACCTGAAGCGCGCCATCATCGTGGGCAGCGCGCTCGCCAGCTTCACCTGCGAGAAGTTCGGCATCGAGCGGCTGCTGGAGGTCACGCGCGAGGATATCGATGCGCGCATCCAGCAATTCATCGACCTCGTTGATTTCGATATCGAGCTGGTGGAGGGCTGATCATCCCAGCCGCTTGGCCACCCCGTCCCAGTCAACCAGATTCCACCAAGCGGCCACGTAATCGTTGCGCTTGTTCTGGTACTTCAGGTAATAGGCGTGCTCCCACACGTCGAGGGCCAGCAGCGGTCGTCCCTTCAGCTCGCTCAGGTCCATGAGCGGGTTGTCCTGATTGGGGGTGGAGCCGATGGACAGTTTGCCATCCCGCTCAACCAGCCAGGCCCACCCGCTGCCGAAGCGCTTCATGGCCGCATCGGTGAAGGACTCTTTGAATTTCTCGAACGAGCCGAACGCGCCGTTGATGGCATCGGCGGCCCGGCCATCCGGCGCGCCGCCCTTGCCAGGTGCCATCACCTGCCAGAAGAAGTTGTGGTTCCAGGCCCCGCCGCCATTGTTGCGCGCCTTGGCGCTGAGCTTGGATATGCCCGCGAAGAAGGACGCCTCATCGTTGGCGGAGATTCCCTCGGCCGTGATGGCTTCATTCACATTCTTCACGTAGGCCGCATGATGCCTGGAATAGTGGATCTCCATGGTGAGCGCATCGATGTGCGGCTCCAGCGCGGTGTACGGATAAGGCAGGGGAATCTGTGCGAAGGCCAGGGGCGGCAATGGCGGCGGCGCTTCGCCTTGCTGCGCATGGCGGGCCGTTCGGCATGACGCGGCCTGAAGCACGGTGGGTCCTGCGATGGCTGCGCCGGCCATGGCTTGCAGGGAACGGGTGATGAAGAGCTTGCGGTCCATGCCGCCAAGGTACCGGCACCGGCGCCGGTTGCGACATGGCGATTAGCCGAACTGCACCAGGAGCTGGCCCTTCTCAACGGGCTTGCCCTTCTCAGCGGGCACGGCTTTCACCACGCCATCGCCCGGGGCCTTGATCACGTTCTCCATCTTCATCGCCTCCAGCACCAGCACAGGGTCGTTCTTCTTCACCGCATCGCCTGGCTTCACCAGCACGTTCAGCACCAATCCGGGCATCGGCGCCTTCAGGTCGCCCGCTTTCTGCATGGCCTTGTCGAGCCCGAGCGTTTGCATCAGCCGGTCTTGCTCCTCTTCCAGCCTCACCGTGCAGGTGCGCGCTCCGATGCGCAGCCTCACCGTACGGTTCTCCTTGTCCTCCTTCAGCACCAGCACGCGATGGCTGCGCCCGCCGATGACCACGCTGAATTGCGATGGCCCCACGCGGACGATATCGGCCGCTGGGCCACCCAGGAGGTCCCAGGCAGCATGCGCCGATGCGCGTTGCAGCGTGATCTCGTTCTTGAAGCCGGTGAGGCTGGCGAAAAGCTTGGGCATGGCTGGCGAATATAGACGGCGCCCCAGCCCTCAGGCGCCGAAGAGCTCCGGGTCGCCCTGCTCATAGGCCTCGTCGATGGCCAGCAGGCTCGCCGGCTGCTCGCGGGCGGCCACGGCCAGGCGATCGCACAGCTCGTTCTGCGGATGTCCGTTGTGCCCGCGGATCCAATGGAAGCGCACCTTGTGCCTGCGGTACACGGCGAGGAAGCGCTTCCAGAGGTCGGGGTTCTTCTTCTTGGCGAAGCCTTTCCGCTCCCAGTCGAGCACCCAGCCCTTCTCCACGGCATCCACCACGTACTTGCTGTCGCTCACCACCACCACCTCGGTGCCGGGGCTCTTCAGCGCCTCCAGGCCCACGATCACCGCCAGCAGCTCCATCCGGTTGTTGGTGGTCATTCGAAAGCCGCCCCAGAGCTCCTTGCGCCGGCTGCCGCTCTCCAGCACCACGCCATAGCCGCCGGGGCCGGGATTGCCGCTGGCGGCGCCATCGGAGTAGAGGGTCACGCTCATGGCACGTGCGGGAACAGGTAGGGGATGTTGCCGGCGAAGAGCTTCACGCTGATGGCGAGCAGGATGATGCCGAAGGCCTTCTTGATGACGATGAGGCCCACGCGGCCCAGCATGCGCTCGATGCGGTTGGTGAGCAGCAGCACCAGCACCACGGGGATCATGTTCAGGATGATGGCCACCAGGATATTGGGTCGGTCGAACTCGGCGCGCAGGGAGAGCACGGTGGTGATGGTGCCGGCCCCGGCGATCACCGGGAAGGCCAGCGGCACGATGCTGAAGACCTTCTGGTCCTGCTCGGCGGGCGTGAGGCCCGGCGCGCTCAGGTCCTCCTTGAAGAGGCGCACCCCCAGGATCATCTCCAGCGCGATGAAGAAGAGCACCAGCGAACCGGCCACGGCGAAGCTGCTCACGTCGATGCCCACCACCTTCAGGATGGTCTCGCCCAAGTAGAGGAAGGTGATCATGATGCCCAGGCTCACGAGCGTGGCGCGGGCAGGGTAGATCTTGCCCGCCTTCTGGCGCACTTGCAGGATCAGCGGGATCCCGCCCACGATGTCGATCACTGCGAACAGGATCAGGAAGGCTTTGCCGATCTGGGGGAGGTCGAACATGGTTCGATGGTTCTGAATGCCCGGGGCGAAGGTTGTAAAGGCTCTCTGAAATCGGACTTGGAAATGCCGAATGGGCGGGCCATCAAAGATGGCCCGCCCATTCGGGCGTGATTGAAAACCCTCAAACACCACAAGGTCATGAAAACAAAAGCTGGATTAGTCGCCCTCTTGTTCGCGATTGCCCTGTTGACTTTCAACTGCGGCAAGGAAATGGCCGACTCGCTGAACCCCACGCCAGAATGGACGCTCAAGAATGAGAATCCGCCCGAAATTCAAGAGCGCCTCCCGAGGATCCGATTCCGATACCACTATGAGTTCATCATCGAGGGGTGCAATGGTGGCGAGTGTGGAGGCTGCCCCGGTTTCTGCATTATTTTCGGCGGCAAGCTTGGCCCGGCACCGACCAGCGGTGAGAAAGAGGCGGGTATCGGTAGAGCAATGATTCTCGTAGGAGATGCCGTAGTGACGATAATCCCCATCGACTTGCCGATGGATCCAGGCACCGGCCGGGCCCTTCTTTCAGAGAACCTCGTATTTGATGCAGAGCTTTCCGAGTGGCTCGGGTTCACCAAAGTGACGCTTCTCAAAGGCGACTACCCGATCGACTACACACAGAGTGACCCGTTCGGCAGGGTGGTGGTGCCGGCAGATCTCGTGAAGTAACGGCCATGCGGCGGTTCAGGATATCGAAGGCAGCGGCGCTCACCTTGACCGGGTGGGCGCTGCTGCTGCTGCCAGGGTGCAATCGCATGATGGTTGGCCTTGCGGGCCTCCACCCATATGAAAAGAATGTCACGCAGGCCAAGCGGGACCGACTTGCTCGGCGAATGGGCTTTCCCCGGAACGAGCATGTGATCATCTCGCAGCAATATGCCCGAAGGATTGATGAGCGGCGAGGCAAGGAGCCGGAGAAGCATACGCGGGCGAAGTATCAGCCCCTCCAGCTCCGGTGGTATAGCGCTGGTGGGCGCGTCCAATGGATCATTCCCAATTGCGATGTGGGGGGATTCCCCAATCTGCAATGGAAGCGGTTCGGCCTGCCTGACACGCTCATTGCGCCACTGCGCGCAAGGGAGTACGCAGATAGCGCCTGGACCGTTGCCGACGACTTTCGGTTCATGGTTGAGCGTCATTCGGGCCGGAGACCGACGAAAGAACCCAACGCCAAGGGCCACCTTGTTGTCTATTGGACCTATTTCATGGGTCGTCAATCCGTTCGGCTCGCGCGGCACGTGGAGCGATGGAGGAAGAACCACGGTTCGGGCATCCAGGTGCTGTATGTGAATGCCGACTCCCTGCTCATGGGCATGGATAAGCCCGAAGCGGGGCCGCAGCCTGCAATCAGCAGCCCGTAATGAGCGCTTCCGCCACCTGCGGATAGTGCGCGTGCTCCAGCGCATGCACGCGTTGGGCCAGGCTCTCGGGCGTGTCGTCCGGCAGCACCGGGCACCGCGCCTGGAAAAGGATGCGCCCCTCGTCGTACCGCTCGTTCACCAGGTGGATGGTGATGCCGCTCTCGGCTTCCTTCGCGGCAATCACGGCTTCGTGCACGTGGTGGCCATACATGCCTTTGCCGCCGAACTTGGGCAGCAGCGCAGGGTGGATGTTCACGATGCGTTCCGGGAAGGCGCGCACCACTTCGGCCGGGATCAGGCGCATGAAGCCGGCGAGCACCAGCAGGTCGATGCGCTGGCCCTGCAGCTCGCGCAGCACAGTGCCATCGCGCAGCTCCTGGCCATTGAACAGGAAGACGGGCACGCTCTGGTCCCAGGCGCGCTGAAGCACCCCGGCCTGCGGCTGATCGCAGCCAATCAGCACCACCTGCGCCGCCGGATGCGCGCGGAAATGCTCGATGAGCTGTTGGGAATTGGTGCCCGAGCCGGAGGCCAGCACGGCGATGCGCTTCATGCCGCGAAGGTGCGGCTTGTGCTCCCATGTTGGGCGCCAGTGCCTTAAGCCCCCTTGTGGCAGCCCGCCCCCACCGTGCGCAGAACAGCCTTCCTATGCACAAGAATCCGTTGGATCAAGGACTTATCGTGCATAAGTAGGCTCAGCCGGGTCGGGGTTGGCCGTTTGGAAAATGTCTTTCCTTTGGGGCCTCACTTCAAAAACGAACCGACATGTCGGACATCAAGTCAAAGGTCATTGCGATCATCGTGGACAAGCTGGGCGTGGACCAGAACGAGGTCACCATGGAAGCCAGCTTCACGAATGACCTTGGCGCTGACAGCCTCGATACCGTGGAGCTCATCATGGAATTCGAGAAGGAGTTCAACATCGCCATCCCAGACGACCAGGCCGAGAAGATCCAGACCGTGGGTCAGGCCGTGGAGTACGTGGAGAAGAACGCGAAGTAATCCTGCCGCATGCAGCTCAGGCGTGTGGTCGTCACCGGTCTGGGCGCGCTCACTCCCATTGGGAACACCCTCAAGGACTACTGGGAGGGCTTGGTGAGCGGCCGAAGCGGAGCCGCGCCCATCACCAAGTTCGACGCCAGCAAGTTCAAGACGCGCTTCGCCTGCGAGGTGAAGGGCTTCAATCCGGAGGACTTCCTTGACCGCAAGGAGGCCCGGAAGATGGACCCCTTCGCGCAGTACGCGCTGGTGTGCTCCGATGAGGCGCTCAAGGATAGCGGCCTGCTGGAGAGCGGTGTTGACCGCGACCTGGTGGGTGTGATCTGGGGCAGTGGGATTGGCGGCCTGAAGACCTTCCAGGACGAATGCATCGCCTTCGGGAAGGGTGACGGTACGCCGCGCTTCAACCCCTTCTTCATCCCGAAGATGATCGCCGACAGCTCCGCCGGCCTCATCAGCATGCGCCACACGCTGCGCGGCCCCAGCTACGTCACGGTGAGCGCCTGCGCATCGAGCAACAACTCGATGATCGACGCCTACAACTACGTGCGCCTGGGCACCTGCGTGGCCTGCGTCACGGGCGGCAGCGAGGCGGCCATTTACGAGGCGGGCGTGGGCGGCTTCAACGCCCTGCATGCCATGAGCACCCGCAACGACGATCCCGCCACGGCCTCGCGCCCCTACGACAAGGACCGCGACGGCTTCGTGCTCGGCGAGGGCGGGGCGGCCATCATCCTGGAGGATCTGGAGCACGCCCTGGCGCGTGGCGCCAAGATTTACTGCGAGGTGGTGGGCGGCGGCATGAGCAGCGATGCCTACCACATCACCGCGCCTCACCCTGAGGGACTGGGCGCGGAGCTGTGCATGAAGGCCGCGCTGAAGGATGCGGGCATGCGGCCCGAGGAGATCGACTACATCAACACGCACGGCACCAGCACCCCCATCGGCGACCCGCAGGAGGTGAAGGCCATCCAGCGCCTCTTCGGCGGGCACAGCTACAAGCTGAACATCAGCGCCACCAAGAGCATGACCGGCCACCTGCTCGGCGGGGCCGGCGCCATTGAGGGCGTGGCCGCGATCATGGCCGTGCACACGGACATCGTTCCGCCCACGATCAACCATTTCACGGACGACCCCGAGATCGACCCGAAGCTGAACTTCACCTTCAACAAGGCGCAGCAGCGCGCGGTGAACGCCGCGCTGAGCAACACCTTCGGCTTCGGCGGCCACAACACCTCGGTGATCTTCCGCAAGCACCGGTAGGCCCGCTTGATCAAGAGCCTCTTCAGCCGCGCGCGCAACCCCGAGGAGAAACGGGTGCGGGCGTGGTGCCGCCAGCAACTGGGCATCACCCCTGGCGACCTGCCGCTGTACCGCCAGGCCCTGCGCCATGTGAGCGCCGTACCCGACGACCGGCCCGACCTGCCCGACAATGAGCGCTTGGAGTTCCTCGGCGACGCGGTGCTCGATGCCATCATCGGCAACCTGCTCTTCGCCACCTATCCCGACCAGGGCGAGGGGTTCCTCACGCGGATGCGCAGCAAGCTCGTGAGCCGCACCCAGCTCAACGTGCTGGCCAAGCGCATCGGCATCGAGCGCGTGATTGAGACCACCGTGGCGCGCGCGCACGAGAGCAGCGTTCCCGGCAATGCTCTGGAGGCCCTGATCGGCGCGCTCTTCCTCGATAAGGGCTTCGATCGCACGCGCAAGGTGGTGGTGGGCCTCATCCAGCAGCACTTCGACCTGAAGGAGATCGAGAAGGAGGACCGTGACGGCAAGAGCCGCCTGCTGGAGTGGGGGCAGAAGCGGCGCAAGAAGGTGGAGTTCGTGGTGCGCGAGGGCGGCGGCGGCCGGGGCAAGCACTACATCGCCGAGGTGCGCATCAATGGCGAGGTGAAGGGCACGGGCAAGGGCGGCAGCAAGAAGGTGGCCGAGCAGGATGCCGCGCAGAGCGCCTTCCGCAGCCTGCGCTCGCGGCGCCCCCACGCGCCGAAGGCCGAGGCCGCGGGCCCGGCCCAGCCGCGCGAGCGCAGGCAGGGCTGATGCCGCCGATACCTTTGAACCGTACATGCCCAAGCTGAAACTCACCGACGAGGAGGTGCTGCCGCGCGCTGCCGTGATTGGCCTCAGCTGCCACGTGCCCGACTACCGTCTCTGCTGGTCGCTGAACCGCGGCCTGGGCCTGGCGCTGCAGCGGCGCCGGCACGACATCGTGGAGCCCGCGCAGGGCAAGGAGCTCCACTACCCCGTGTTCGAGCAAACGGACGATGAGGGCGCAGCGGCCATCGCGCTGGTGGGCAACGTCTGCGGCAGGAAACGCCTGATACCCGGCCAGAAGGAGGCCGATTACTTCCTTGTGCTGAGCGACCGTGATGAACGCGACGCGGAGCGGCTTCTCGAGTCCCTGCGGCGCGCAGAATTCGTGCTCGCGGCCTTTCCGCTCGACTTCGCTTCGCTCCGCATGGGGCACAAGTTGTTGCTTTGACGCCCACATGAAAGAGCCCAAGACCAAGATCGTGGCCACCATCGGCCCGGCCAGCAGCGCGCGCGATGTGCTCCGCGACATGATCATCAGCGGGCTCGATGTGTGCCGCCTCAACTTCAGCCATGGGGATTACGGCTTCTACACCGCCCTCATCGCCACCATCCGCTCGCTCAACGAGGAGCTCGGCACCACCGTGGCCATCCTGGCCGATCTGCAGGGCCCCAAGCTGCGCGTGGGCCCCATGGCCGATGGCCCCATCGAGCTGAAGGAGGGCGAACTGCTCACGATCACCACCGAGCCGGTGGCCGGCCACCCGGGCCTGGTGAGCACCAGTTACCTGCGCTTCCCGCAGGATGTGAAGAAAGGCGAGCCCGTGCTGCTCGATGATGGCAAGCTGCGCCTGGAGGTGATGGGCACCGACGGCGCCACAGAAGTGACCCTGCGCGTGCTGCATGGCGGCCTGCTCAGCGCCAACAAGGGCATCAACCTGCCCAACACGCGCGTGAGCCTGCCCTGCCTCACCGAGAAGGACCGGCAGGATCTGGACTTCGCCCTGGAGCACGATGTGGACTGGGTGGGCCTGAGCTTCGTGCGCAGCGCCCGCGACATCATCGAGCTCAAAGGCATCATCCAGCAGCGCGAGAAGCATGCGCGCGTGGTGGCCAAGATCGAGAAGCCCGAAGCGCTCAAGGAGATCGATGAGATCATCCGCGAGGCCGATGCCCTCATGGTGGCCCGCGGCGACCTCGGCGTGGAGATCCCCATGGAGAAGGTGCCCCTGGTGCAGAAGGACATCATCAGGCGCTGCCTGGCGCATCACCGGCCGGTGATCGTGGCCACCCAGATGATGGAGAGCATGATCACCTCCATCACGCCGACGCGCGCCGAGGTGAACGACGTGGCCAATGCCGTGCTCGACCATGCCGATGCCGTGATGCTCAGCGCGGAGACCAGCGTTGGCAGGTACCCCGTGGAGGTGGTGAAGGCCATGAACCGCATCCTGCTGGAGATGGAGACCAGCGACTCCATGTTCAATGTGCCCCAGCCCGAGCTGGGGCACGATGACCGCATGGTCACCGATGCCATCTGCATGGCGAGCGTGCGCATGGCCGCGGCCATCGACATCAAGGCCATCGTGACCATGACGCACAGCGGCTACACGGCCTACAAGATCAGCAGCATGCGCCCGAAGGCCCACATCTACGCCTTCACCAGCAACCGCCGCATCCTCAACACGCTCAACCTGGTCTGGGGCGTGCGCGCGCATTACTACGATAAGACGGTGAGCACCGACCACACCATCGCCGACATCAAGCACATCCTGCGCAGCAGGAAGTTCGTGAACAAGGGCGATCTGGTGGTGAACATCGCCAGCATGCCCATCGCCGAGCAGGGCATGGCCAACATGCTGAAGCTGAGCCCGGCCTAGGGCTATTGCTTGATCAAGGCCTGCCGATGGAGGGCGCCTTCGTGCTGCACGACCACTTGATAGTGCCCGGTGCTCAGCGCCTCCAGGTGAAGGAGGTGCTCCGTAGATGAAATGCGGTCGAGGGCCACGACCCTCCCGATGGCATCGCGAACGAGCACCTCGGCGCCGAGCAATTGCGCGTTGGTGCGCAGGATGATCGACCCGGTGGTCGGATTGGGGTAGAGCGATATCGTTGGCGGGTCCGCATACGATGGTGCGCTTATCGCAGTCACGATTTCGGTCACAGCCGTGTTGGTGATCACAGGCGGGTTGAAGTCGAAGTAGATGGCGGCCGTGTTCAGTATCGAATCACCTGCAACCAGCGCCGTTGACGGCTTCAATCGATAGCGCACATAGCCATGGCTCAGCAGCTGGTTGGTGCCGCTATCGGGCAGGAGGATGTTGTCGAACAGGAAGCGCATCTTGTGCTCGAAGTCGTAGTACGTCAGCGTCATCGGATGCGAGGAGCCGATGACCTCAAGACTGGGCAGGTGCGCGTTGGCTGGGAGTATATTCTCGATGGCTACCGTGAAGGCGGTGGCGGTGCCCGTGTTCTGGAAGCGGATGGTGTAGTCCAGCACGGCATCGGCCACATCGCCAATGAGCACTTCGGCCGGATCCACGAGGATGTCGTTGGGGTCGAAGGAGCCGACGACCTGGTTGTTCGTGGTAACGCTGTTGTCCTCCGGAACGAGGTCGCCGGCGATTGGCGTGAGTTCCGCCGTGGTGGTCACCGTGCTGCCCAGTGTGTCCGCAGCGGATAGCGAGCAGTAGACCGAGAGCTGGATATTCTGCAGCGGGAGCATCGTTCCCAGCGACCAGTTAAGCGCGTTGCCTGCCACGCTCCCCGGCGCCGGGGATGCGGAGCTAAAACCGAGGCTTTCATCGAGCACGATGCCGAGGCTCGCTTCGATCGCCACCGTTCCTGCATTGCGGCAGAGCACATCATAGCGCGCCGGGAAGCCCGGGCTGAAGGGAAAGACGGGCGTGACGAAGACCTGGAGGTCCTGCACAGGTGCCTCGGCCGTGTAGCGGAAGTCGAGTCCGCTCAGGCCCTGCTCTTCACCGGTGATGGTCACGCTATGCATCCCCGGATCGCAGTCGTAGTAGGGGATGGCGGGGCCGGTGATGGTGTGCTCGGCTGGACCGTTCACAGCGAAGAGATACCGGCCATTGGGCTGGGAAAGCGCCAGCTCGTTGTTGCTGCTCAACTCCACCAGACGGCCGCCGATGCGCGGGTCGTCAACGTCTATGTTGGAATCGTTGTCCGCATCCACGTACAGGGTGCCCAGGAGCATGGTGCTCTTGCTGTTGAAGCGCACGGTCCAGATGTCATGATAGGCCACGTTGCTTGGGACGAAGTGGTCCGTGGAGGTGGAGAACCCGGTGACGACGAAGCCATCATCCGTCGGGGCCAGGTAGAAGAGATTATCCGCCTGGCTGCCGCCGATGCTCTTCTCCCAGAGCAGCTCCCCGCTCGGGTTCACCAAAAGGAGCCAACCATCCTCTCCCCACGGTGTCCCGTTGGGCTGATGGTAGGACACGCTCACATCGCCATCATCGGAACTGGTGGTCCCGGCGATCAGGTAATTGCTCTCGAAAGGAATGATAGAGCTCGGCGAATCCGTGAGGCTGCCACCGTAAGACTTGCTCCACAAGACATCTCCCGTGGCGTTCACGCGCAAGAGCCAGACATCCCAGCCCCCATGGTTCAAGGTCAGGT
>CAZJTB010000011.1:10976-15918 GCA_964548485.1 uncultured Chryseobacterium sp.
AATTCGATGTGCCGATGAAGAGCAAGCCCCCATCATCCATGAGTAGGGCATCATGGAAATGATCCAACCCGCTCCCGCCATAGGTGCGCGACCATTCGATGTCTCCATTCGCATCAAGCTTCACCAGCCAGGCGTCATAAGTGCCGCTGAGCGGTGTGCCCACGTCCCCATCGTTGGATCCGGTCCACGCCGTGAGAAAGGCGCCGCCGTCCTCTGTTGCCACGATCGACCTCCCGAACTCCGGTCCGCTTCCTCCAAGGGTGCGCGACCATAATTCGTCACCCTCGCTGGTCAGGGCGATCACCCACACGTCCCAGGAATTCAGGCCACGATACCCGGAAACGCAACATCCACCATCCGGTCGTGCAGCGACATGCATGCCTTGATCCTCATTGTCGTCCACGCCATATGATCGCTCCCATTCTATTGAACCAGATGGTGAGACCTTCACGATCCACAGTTCGTGATCGCCATCCCAGTCTGGAACCTCCTGCCCGGCGTCGTAAATGGATCCGGTGAACACGTAGTTCCCGTCGGCCATCAACGCCCCATGATGTATATCAGCGAGTCCCAGCCCTCCGATGCGGTTTCCCCATTGCATCTGCCCCAGGCTGTCGAGGCCGATGAACACGACCTCGCCATTCGCTGGACCAGTGGTGTTGCCGAGCTGACCATTTGCATAATTGCTCGTTGCTGCGAGGAAGAAGCTCTTGTCCGGCAATTGGTGGATGAATTGCCCCATGTCCGAATAGCCGCTACCGAACGAACGCGTCCAAGCCACGCTCGGGATCTGCGCGAATGCCGACGCCGCCAGGATGAGCGAGATCAGGGAAGCAAATAGTGGTTTCATGGCAGGGAGGGCAACCCCTAGCGAATGTAGGCGCCTTTAGTGGCGTGACCACGAATAACTCAACGCATGGCGAACATGCTGAAGCTGAGCCCCGCCTGGGCGCCTTCATCAACCCGCGATCGTGGAAACCGCGCGCCTGCCAGGCGCCGCGCGCCCGCGCCCTGCGGATAGCTTGCCATCACAACACCAACAGCAGCGGCGCATTGCGGCCATCTCGTACAGGCACATCACCCGGCGCAGGGCCCGCTGCACAACACGCAACGGCATGAACGAGCGCGATTGGGATAAGGTGGCCGACAGCTTCGAGCAGGAGATCTTCAATGTGCCGGCCAACGATGCCAAGGGCATCATCAGTGGCTGGGTGGAGGGCCTGGCCGTACCCGGCGCGGAGGCCACCGACCTGGGCTGCGGCGTGGGGCGAACCCTGCCCCTGCTCGCTGACCGTTTCGCCAAGGTGTATGCCGTGGATGTGAGCAGCCAATGCCTCGAGGTGGCCGCGAAGGCCAATGCCGATCGCGCCAACATCGCCTACGTGCATGCCGATGTGAGCAGCGACAGGAACAGCTATCCGGCCACCGATGTGGTGCTGTGCATCAACACCTGGCTCAATGCCGCCCTGGAGGTGCGTGAGGGGCTCGTGGACCGCACCTGCCGCAGCGTGAAGAAAGGCGGCCATCTGCTGCTGGTGGTGCCTTCGCTCAACAGCGCCCTGCTCACCGCTTACCGGCACCTGCAGTGGAACCTGCGCGATGGCATGGATGCCCGGGAGGCGCAGAAGGCCGCGGCCCTCAACAGCAAGGGGCTGGAGCATGGCATCGTCCACATCGATGGCGTGCCGACGAAGCACTACCTGAAGGAGGAGCTCGAGGCCCTGTTCGCGGACCGCGGCTTCAACGTGCTGGACATGGACAAGATCGAGTACCCATGGTCCACCGAGTTCGAGGCGCCGCCTCGCTGGATGCGTGCGCCATATCCCTGGGATTGGTTCGTAGCGGCCCGCAGGGTGCGCTGATCAGGCCAAGAAGCCCGGACAATCAGCCAGTTGCAAGAACCAGGAGCGGGGCCTTGCCGGGTACGCACCGGCCCCACGCGTTGAGCCAACGGCTCGGTTCCGCGCATGGGCCCGGCGCCTACATTTGCCGACCTGTTTTCAACAGCCTGTGGAAGCCCTGCCCGAGCACACCATCGCCTTCACCGGATTGAAGGACGGCCAGCACCGCTTCGATTGGGAGCTGGGGCAGGCCTTCTTCGATGCCGCCCATGAGGAGGAGTTCGATGGCGGACGCGTGGCGGTGACCGTGACGCTGGACAAGGCGCCCAATCTCCTGGTGGCCAACCTGCATGTGGCAGGCTCCGTGCACACCACGTGCGACCATTGCGCCGCGCCCTTCGACCTGTTGGTGCAAGGCGATCAGCGCCAGATCTTCCAGCTGCACGGCGACCCCGACCAGGACGACGATGAGCTGGTGACCTTGGATCCGCGGGCGCATAGCATCAACCTCACGCACTACATCTACGAGTGCCTGCGCCTGGCCCTGCCGGCGCGGCATGTGCACCCCGAAGGGCAATGCGATCCTGAAGTGGATGCCGTGCTGAAGGAGCACGCCGTGGAGCACGAGCCCGTTCCCGACCCCCGGTGGGACGCCCTGAAGAACCTGAAAATCAATCCGCCCGAAGGCACAACCCGTTGAGCCATGCCAAATCCCAAGCGCCGATTCTCAAAGACCCGCACCGCCAGCCGCCGCAGCACCTACAAGGCCACGGCGCCCACGCTGAGCACCGATAGCGCCAGCGGCCAGACCCACCTGCGCCACCGCGCCCACTGGGACGGCGACAAACTCTTCTACAAGGGCCGCGTGGTGGTTGACAAGACCGCCGCCGAGTAAGCCAACAGCGTCCCCCGCCCAGCCTCGATGAGGATCGGAGTGGACATCATGGGCAGCGACCACGGACCGGTCGTGCCCATTCGTGCTGCCGTGATGGCGGCGAAGGAGCTCCCTGCCGATGCGCGCCTGGTGCTCATCGGCGACGCAGAAGCCATCGCCTCGGGCATCGTGGCCGAGGGCGGCGACCCTGCTGCCTTCGACATCGTGGGCAGCCAGGACGACATCACCTTTCAGGACAACCCCACACGAGCCCTGCAGGCCAAGCCCCGGAGCAGCATCAGCATCGGCTTCCACCTGCTGAAGGAAGGCAAGCTCGATGCCTTCGCCAGCACGGGCAACACCGGGGCCATGCTCGTGGGCAGCGTGTTCAGCGTGAAGCCGATTCCCGGTGTCATCCGTCCGTGCATCCCCAGCGTGGTGCCCAAGGAGAACGGCAGCTACGGCATCCTGGTGGATGTGGGCGCCAACGCGGACTGCAAGGCCGATGTGCTGGCGCAGTTCGGGCTGCTGGGCAGCATGCTCGCCAAGCACGTGTACCACATCGCCGAGCCCAAGGTGGGCCTGCTCAACATCGGCGAGGAGGAGAAGAAGGGCGATCTGCTGCGCCAGGCCACCTTCGAGCTGATGCGCGACCAGCAGCAATACGCCTTCATCGGCAACGTGGAGGGGCGCGACCTCTTCAACGACAAGGCCGATGTGTACGTGACCGACGGCTTCACGGGCAACGTGGTGCTCAAGGCTGTGGAGGCCTTCCACGACCTGCTGGAGCAGCGTGGCGTGCACGAGCCCTTCTTCGACCGCTTCAACTACGAGAACTATGGCGGGCTGCCCGTGCTGGGCGTGAACGGCAACGTGATCATCGGCCATGGCATCAGCAATGCCGCCACCATCAAGAACATGATCCTCTTCACCCGCGAGGTGGTGGAGAGCAAGCTCAACGACCGCATCCGCGAAGCCCTGTCGTGAACATGAAGGTCACCGCTGCCATCACCGCCGTGAACGGCTACCTGCCGGAATTCCGCCTCACCAACCAGGTGCTGGAGACCATGGTCGACACCAACGACGCATGGATCACCGAGCGCACCGGCATCAAGGAGCGCCGCATCCTCACGGGCAAGGAGCAGGGCCTGAGCGCGATGGCCATCGAGGCGGTGAACGGGCTGCTGAAGAAGCGGGGCATAGGCGCCGAGGAGATCGACCTGATGATCGTGGCCAGCGTGACGCCCGACCGCGTGTTCCCCGCCACGGCCAACATCGTGTGCGATGCCATCGGCGCGAAGAATGCCTGGGGCTTCGACCTCATGGCCGCATGCAGCGGATTCCTCTACGCGCTCACCACAGGCAGCCAGTTCATCGAGAGCGGCAAGCACAAGAAAGTGGTCGTTGTGGGCGGCGATAAGATGAGCTCGATCATCGACTACGAGGACCGCGCCACCTGCATCATCTTCGGCGATGGCTGTGGCGCAGTGCTCCTGGAGCCCAACGAGGAGGGCCTTGGCATCCGCGACAGCATCCTGCGCAGCGACGGCAGCGGCTGCCAGTACCTGCACCAGAAGGCCGGCGGCAGCTGGCGCCAGACCAGCGAGCGCACCGTGGAGCGCAAGGAGCACTACGTCTATCAGGAGGGCAAGGCCGTGTTCAAGTTCGCCGTGACCAACATGGCCGATGTGAGCGCGGAGATCATGGAGAAGAACGGCTTGAAGGCCGAGGATGTGGCTTGGCTGGTTCCGCACCAGGCCAACAAGCGCATCATCGACGCCACCGCCCACCGCATGGGCCTCGACGACAGCAAGGTGATGGTGAACATCGAGAAGTACGGCAACACCACCAGCGGCACCCTGCCCCTCTGCCTCTGGGAATGGGAGCCTCGCCTGAAGAAGGGCGACAACATCATCCTCAGCGCTTTTGGCGGCGGATTCACTTGGGGGGCGGTGTGGCTGAAGTGGGCGTACGGCGGTTAGCCGCGGTCCCGACCATTTCGTTTCCTGTTGGCCCTGCGTTCACAGCGCGGCGACTACATTCGTTCATCAAATCCGGCAGCCATGAGAACGAAGCGCAACCTTCAACACACCGCATTGCTCTTCGCCGCAGTTGTCACTTGGGCCTATACGCCACCAGACCTATATGACGAAGACTACAACAAGGCCATCGGCTTCTGGGAGAATCTCGGCCAGGTGATCGGAACGGATGGCCAGCCGTGGTCGGA
>CAZJTB010000012.1:0-7046 GCA_964548485.1 uncultured Chryseobacterium sp.
GGCTGATCTCCTGGCACTTGTCGAACACGCGGTGGAAGGGGCGCAGGAAGCGGAACGTATCATCCGGGAAGTACTCCGCCCACCCCATGCGCGCCATGCTCTTGATCAGCTTGCGCATGCTCGCCTCATCGTCGATCCCCACCGCCTTCATGTGCGCCTTGAAGCGGTCGCTCGTCAGGTGCGGTAGGCCGGCCACGCTGAAGCGCTCGGTCAGCAGGTACTCCTCCACCGGGCGACCCTCGTTCGCCGTGGCCTCGATCAGGATGAAGCAGAACACCGCGATGGGAGGGAGGCTCGCCGGCGGCGGCGTGGCCTCGGCCGTCTCCGTGCGGAAGTAGAAGAAGTCGCGCGGGTGCCGCACCAGGTCCAGGCCCAGCGGCTTGAAGTACTCGGCATAGGCCTCGTAGCGCTCGGTGAGCGGCGCGTGCAGGTTGCCCTGCTCGTGCGTGATGTAGGCGCCCTGGCGCAGCTTGTCGAAGATGTCCTTGACGTAGGGAAGCTCGTTCATGGCTTGCTGATGCTGAAGGTGGTGGCCTCGATCACGCCGTCGCGCGTGCGGTAGGCCTTGGGTTTGCCGTGCTTGAAGGTCACGGTCAGCTCGGGGTCGAAGAGGATCTTGCTCAGGCCCAGCAGCGCGTCACTGGTGCCCTTGTCCGGATAGGTCCGCACCATCCAATCGGTCAGGTCCTTCACCGGCAGCTCGGCGGCCAGGGCATCGGGCAGGGCCTTCAGCCACAGCAGGCGCACGTAGTCCGGCGGCGTCTCGGCGCTCTCCTCCATCCGCAGGCTCGGCGGCGGCTGGGGCGGGTGGGCGGCCACGTGGTGGATGGTGCGCTTCAGCACCGTATCGGTGGGCGGGCATTCGATGGATGCCCGCTCGGCCTGCGGCACGTAGTGCGCCACCCAATCGTCCAGCTTCATGTGGCGCAGACGGCCCAGCGCCAGCGTGGCGCCGTGCGCGATGGCGCTGCTGCGGCGCAGCACCTCATACAGCGGCTGCAGCTCCTTGCGGCTCTCGTTCAGCGTGTGGATGGCCCGGCGGCGCAGCGCCCGGATCTGCCGCTCGTTGCGCAGCAGCGGCGCCAGCTCGGCGAATACGCCGCCCTCGCGCGCCGCGCTCAGCGCGTTGTCGAGCTCGTTGAGCGTCTCCACCAACTGGCCGTCCACGCGCACGATCTCCACCAGCGGCTGCACGTACTGGTCCATTAGGCGCACGATGCGCAGGTAGCGCTCGCGCACGCTCACGCTGCTGCGGTCGGCCTTGTAGCGGGCCACCTCGGCCATCACGGCGCGGTGCGTGGCGTCGAGGTCCTCCTGCATGCGGCGCAGGGTGTGGTCCACTTCTGTGGCGGCAAGGCCAACGCTGAGCGCATCGAAGGCCTGGGTGCCGCTCGTGATCCGCTTGCGCGCGCTCTCCAGCGCCGCCGTGTAGCCTTGGATGATCTCCGGGCTCGTGGGCAGCGCATCGTCGTGCAGGTAGTTCATCAGCTGCAGCAGCGGCTGCGCCAGCACATAGTGGCTGCTGCCCTCCTCCAGCGGCACCAGGATCTGCAGTTCCAGCAAGCGCTCCCAGGTGGTCTCGGGCTGCTCGGTGGCGGTGTCGCTGTGGGTGCGGATCAGCTGCCGCACCTGGGCCTCGCTCACGTCGCCGGGCCGCGTGGCGATCGCATTGAGCAAAGGCACATGGTTGGCGCAGAAGTCGAAGAAGCGTTTCGGCTGTATCGGCATCGATGCTTGCGAAAAGGTCCGTCCTGAATTGGAACGGACCTCTCTTCAGCGGGTGAAAGTAGCCGGGGCCTCCCGCGCGGAAGGGCGCGAGTTTTCGACAGGTGTTAGTAACGCTCAGTTCAGGTTCAGGCCGAACACGAAGCCCAGCCAGGGCTGCCCCTCGTGGCTCCACAGCGCGGCGTCGCTGTTCAGCAGATGGTCACGGCCCACGGCGATGCCGATGGAAGCGCGGTCAACAGCGCCGATGAAGGCCACGCCGTTGCTGCCCACCACGCCGATGTAGTCATGGCCGGTGCGGCCTGCCGTGGTCGCGGGCCCGATGCCAGCGCCCCCGAGCCCAGCAGCACGCCACCGCTGAGGCCGATGTGCCGCTCAGCGCGCTCCAGCACGCTATAGCCGTCGCTGGGGTAGTGCAGCCGGTAGCGGTCGGTGCGCCGGCCCAGGTACAGGGCCGCGCTCACCTGGGTCTCCAGCTGGGGCTGCAGGTCGGCAGCGGCGGGCCGGTACTTCACCGGCACGGTCATCAGGTCCACATCGAAGCTGTGCTGCGCCAGGCGCACCGCCTCGGGCCGGCGGTCGTGGGGCACGGTGGGCGGCAGCCGCAGCGATTCCGGGCCAAGATTGGTGGCATGGCTGCGGCCGATGATCACCGTGTCGCCGATCACCTCCACCTGCACGGCCTGCCGGTTCATGCGGTAGCGCCCATCATCCATGCCGTGCTTGGCGGTGCCGCAGGCGCTTGCCAGCACGGCAACCAGGGCCCAGGTGACCAAGCGTTCGCCGCATGTGCCGGGATTCGCCGAGGCATGCATGGGCGCAAGTTGGGCACGGCGCGCCGATCAAGACGCCTCCTCACACCAGCCCATCCTTCACCGCCTTGTCCACGGCCTCGGCCATGGTGCTCACGTGCAGCTTCTCGTAGATGTGGCGGATGTGCGTATCCACCGTGTGGATGCTGATGCCCAGGTTGATGGCCTATCGCGCAACAATCAATGCATCGAGAAGGACCCTGCGTTCAACCGCGACAAGGGATGGAAGCGCCGGAGGAGGCTGGATGTGCACCGGGGCTGGGGTGAGGAGCGGACCTTTTACAGTGGCCAAGTTTTCGGTCGATACGGGTACACCGGCGGCAGCAATGACCAAGTGCTGAACTTCGGCACAGGGTGCAATTGAGGCACGCTGCGCCGAACTTCGCTGCATGAGGCAAGCGCGCTGGTGCTTCGTGGTTCCGATGGCCATGCTTGGCCTGTTGTGCCTTTGCTTGTCGGCTAGTGGCCAGTCCCACAATCTCCGGAATGCTACTGGGGCTTGGATCAGCGGTGGATACGCGCCGACATGGCAGGTAACGCCGCAAGCAACTGGCCAGGGAGAGGCTGAACTGGTATTCGGGCCTTTGCTCGGAGGTGGCATCAGCCACCGAATGCACCTTGGTACGCGCGTGGGGTTAATCGCAGAGGCTGGCCTATTCAGTGGCTCATTTGCGATGAGGTGGTCGGGTTGCACGGATCACTTCGGGATATGGGCCTCGCCTGATGAGCGCTTTGTTCAGTTCCCGCCCACTCGGTTCACGATGGGTTCGCTGCAACTAGGGGCGTCTTGTTTGTTGCGGAAGCGCGAGCGCTGGTCGCTGGCGGCAACGGGTTCGGTCGGTTGGCGGAGCATCAGGGTTTCGGATGCATTTTCGGTTTCGGACACCTTGCCCAATGGCAGTGCATCAGAGCAAGTGCGCTTCAGCTACACGTTCCAGGGAGATCGGCCTGGGCTTGTCGTTATCCAGGTAGGGGTTGAGCTTTTGCGGCCAACACGGATGCAGTCGATGTGGACCATTGGCCTGCGATTGGGAAGCATGGTGGGCGCACAAGCGCTAGAGGCAGACTACGAGGTGAACTGCAGCCAAGGTGTTGTCCATGTTGGCAGCAGGTCGGCCTCAATCATACCGTGGGCCGAGTTTCAAGTGGGTCACGTGTTCTACTGGCGCATTAGGCCATGAAGGGAGTAAGCGTGTGCCGTATGACAGTTGGGCTTGGTGTCCATGCTGTAGCTGCGCTGCTTCCAAGCCTCGTGCATGCACAGGTGCCGAGCATCTTGCATGAAGTGCGTATGGAGGCAGGGGCCGCGCTGCAGCCGGCCAATCGACTGACCATGGACGCCGCAGAGTCGCTGCACAGGTCCAGGCATTTGTTCGTCGACCTCTCGTTTCGGAGAAGCATAAGCGACGCAACGTCAATTGGAGCGGGCCTTGGCCTATCGTGGGGCACCTATGGTGTTTCCGTCCGAGGATTGGCCTTGGACACCGCAGGCAGTCAACTTGTTGAGGATGGCCGTTGGTCGCCGTTCGTCTGGTACCCGTTCAGCAAACAGGGTTCTGGTAAGTCATGGAGCACCGATCCACTCACGATCTACGCACTGGCTTCAACGCGCATCTGGCGGTATTCCCCAACATCGGTTCTCACCTGCTCTGCAATGGCCGGCGCGATGCTACCGAATGGCATCTATCTATCGGTTGACACCGATGCGCGGCTCAATCCGCCAAGCGGCGCGGAGCCTTTCAGGGCGTCAACGGAATGGGGCGACCGATGGCATGGTCTGTTGGGATGCAGTCTCGAATGGGCTTGCGGTGATGCTCAATCGGACAAGCTCCTCATCGGTTTCCATGCTCGTGCGTCATTCGATGGGTATTATCGGCAGGTGCTTGCCTTGGCACCTTTCTCGTCACCAGCGAATGAGGTGGTTCGCAACCAACGGTTGTTCTGGCTTGGTTTCAAGGTCGGCTACGGCTTCTGTTGGAAGCGAATGTCCCACAAGGGTTCTGATGAATAGGAAATGTGCACGGTCGCATCCGCGAATCCTGTCCTCGGCGCCACCTACACCAGCCCATCCTTCACCGCCCTGCCCACGGCCTCGGCCATGGTGCTCACGTGCAGCTTCTCGTAGATGTGGCGGATGTGCGTATCCACCGTGTGGATGCTGATGCCCAGGTCGGCGGCCGCCATCTTGTAGCTGTGGCCCTTCACCAGCAGGGTGAGCACCTGCTTCTCGCGGTCGCTGAGGCCGGGGTCGGTGCCGCGCTCGAAGGGTGGCGCGCTCACGCGGAAGCGCTCCAGCACCTTCAGGGCGATGGCCGGGGTCATGGCGCTGCCGCCCGCATGCACGTCGCGGATGGCCTTGGCGATCTCCTCCACCGGTGCGGTCTTCAGGATGTAGCCGTTGGCGCCGGCGCAGATAGCGTCGAACACCTTGTCGTCGTCCTCGAACACGGTCTGCATCAGGATCCGCGCCTGCGGCCAGCGCGCCTTGATCTGCTTCACGCCCTCGATCCCGTTCACGCCGGGCATCTGGATGTCCATCACGATCACATCGGGCCGCGCGGCGTCGATGTCGCGCAGCATCTGGCTCAGGTCCGGATGCACGGCCACGCACACCATATCGCGTTGAGCATCCACGAGCATGCGGAACATGTCGCGCAGGTCCTTGTTGTCGTCGAAGAGCACGACGCGGATGGGGGAGCCGCTCATAGGCTATTGCTTGATGAAGCGCGCGGTAATCGGGCCTGCCGTTGTGCCCGCCGTCGCGAAGTAAGGACCGCTGGGCAATCGGGCGGCATCGATGCTGATGGCGTGCGCGGTGCGCGTCGTGCTCACCTCCATGGCCCGCCCCGATGCGTCGCGGACCATGATGGGCGCCGCAGGGTCGATGGGCGCTTCAGTGCGCAAGGTGAAGCTGTCCTGCACGGGATTCGGCAGGATGGACAGAGCACGAAGCGCTTCAGCCTCATCCACGCCCACATTCACGCCGCTGCGGAACTTCCACACGGCCACCTGGATGTTGTTGGGCGTGTCCACGAAGCCCGCCACGGCGATGCCGCCGTCGGCGAGGAAGTGCGTGCGCACGGCGTACTCGTCATCGTTGCCCGTCGTGGCGTTGCTGGTGCCGATGCCATTCGTGCCGAAGCCGGCATCGAGCTGGCCATCGGGTAGCAGGCGCGCCACCTTCACCCGAGGGGCGTTGGAGGTGTTGTTGTCCACGCCCACCAGGATGCCGCCGTCGGGCTGCAGCGCCACCGAGGGCAGCGCCCAGTCGTCGATGGCGATGGGGATGCTCACATAGCCGAAGTTCCCGAAGGCGGGGTCCATGACGCCGTTGGGCAGCAGGCGCACCACCAGCACGCCATAAGCGCCGCCTTGGCGGATGATGCCGCCGAGCACGATATGCCCGTCGGGCTGCACGCGCACGCTGCGCACCAGGTCCTCATCCTCCAGCCCCAGATCCACGAACCAGGAGCCGGTGGTGCCGAAGCTGCTGTCGAACAAGCCATCCGGATCGATCCGCGCCACGTAGAAGCCGCCGTTGCCGGGTGATTGCGATTGCCCGCAGATCACCCATTTGCCGTCGGCTTGCAAGGCCAGGTCGCCGGCGTATTCGTTGTTGCCGGGCACGATGACCGGCTGCAGGAGGCCGAAGTTGCCATCGGGGACGCCAGTGGCCAGCAGGCGCGTTACGAAGATCCTCCACGTGGTGCCGGTCCAGTACTCGCCGAGCACGGCGATCCGGCCATCGGGCTGCACGGCCAGCGCCTTCACGAAGCTGTCGAGGGCCCCGGCGATGTTGATGGTGCGGATGCCATTGGTGCCGAAGCCGTTGTCCAGCGTGCCATCGGGCATGTAGCGCGCGATGATCGCCCGCCCGTCGCTGGCGTTGTTGAAGCGCACACCGCCCGCCACGATCCGGCCATCGGGCTGCACCGCCACCGCACCGAAGCTGTCGTTGCTCTCATCCGCATCGGTGAGCACGAGGCCGTTGGTGCCGAAGCCGCTGTCGAGCGTGCCATCAGCGTTGAAGCGTGCCAGCAGCGCGAAGCCCGGCGTGGCGCCGCCCACGATGATCTTGCCATCGGCCTGCTCGGCGATGCACTCGCCCGAGCTGTAGTTGCCGGGCACGGTGGCGATGGCCTTGCCGCCGATGCCGAAGGTGGGGTCGAGCGTGCCGGGCTGGGCGTGCATGGAGCCGCACGCGATCGCGGCGAAGAGAGTCAGGCTTTTGCGCATGATGCGGTTCGGATTCCGGTTGTTCTATGGCGACAAGGGGACTCGAGCGGTCCATGTTCGGCCGAGGCTGTCCGTGGCGCGCAGCAGCAGCACGGATGTTTCCTGCGCAGGTAGCGCGATGCGCTGCTCCGCCGAACGGTCCGGGAATTTCCATGAGCCGGCCATGCGGCCATCTGTCCGGTAAAGCGCGCACGTGGCCAAGGAAGCGCCATCGGCGAGTTCCATCAGCAACTCTTCACCGATGCGATGCAACCGCAATGGATCCGGTTCAGC
>CAZJTB010000012.1:7056-15699 GCA_964548485.1 uncultured Chryseobacterium sp.
TAAATGGTTCGCCTTCCAGCATGAAGGGATCGTCCCGGACGGGCTGTGCCTGGGCAAGGCTCTGGGCGGCGGTGTGATGCCGGTATCAGCCTTCGTGGCGCGGCAGGATTTGATCGACATGTTCGTGCCCGTGAGCATGCGCGCCGTGCGGATGGTGTCGGGCTGCCCCACGGTCCAATATTCGGTGAACGATGCAGCAGGCATGTGCACCCCGGGCACCACGTACCAGTAGGCGCGCGATTGCTCGGTGAAGAACAGGGTGGGGTAGTTCACCGTCTCTTCCACGCGCAGCCGCAACACGTTCGGATAGCTCGTCCAGGGCAGCGTGAGGCTTCCGCTGCCATCGGCGGTTACGCTGATGGAGCCGGTGAAGGGAACGGTATCGAGCGAAGGCACTTGGCGCTGCCCGCCATTGAATTGGTCGGTGAAGGTCTGGGCGTAGCTGAAGGGGTAGCGCATGATGTCGCGCGGGTCGTTGTAGTAGGTGAGCGAAAGGTCGATGCCGCAGCCGTTCCGGAGTTCGCTGAACCTCGAAGGCGTGGCCTCCCAGTATTCCGCGCATGAGGCATACGGCGTTCGTGCTACGGTACACGCAGGCACCGAAGCAAGCACCTGCGCCGATGGTGCTTCCCAGATGTAGGGCAGCGAGAACGAAGCGCTCAGGTTGCTGAGGTCCCAGCTCTGCCCAGTGCCGGGCGCGGTGGCTGCGCTCCAGGGAATCACGCCGTACTGGAAGTGTTCGCCGGGCACTAGGGAGAGATCGCCGGAGTTCAGGGTCTGGGCGTGCAGTTCGGGGAAACACAGCAGCGCGCTGAGGCCTGCAAGTGCGAGCGGAGGGATCATGCGGTGATGGAAGGATGAATTCCTCATTGCTTGATGAATCGTGCGGTTGATCGGCCGTAAGGGGTGATCGCCTCGATGACATAGGCGCTTGCGGGGAGTTGAGCGATAGGGATCGTGATTAGGCCGGTGTGCTGATCACTACGCCGTTCATGTACTCTGCCGTGCACGTCGCGGATGCGCAGTTCAATGGGGCCAGGCAAGTAGTCGGTGCTCACAGTGATCTGTTCTCGCGCCGGATTGGGTGAAACCGCAAGTTCCATCAGCGCTGGCGATTGTTCAGGTATCGCAGACGGCGCCCCGAACAAGGTGTCGGCCCACATCGGCTCGGGTTGGAAGATGAGTTGCGGAGTATGCCCTCCGGTGAGTGTTGAATCCGATGGGCTGATCGTGCTCAGGCTTGCCGTGTAGGCGATCTGGTTGATGCCGTACGGGCTGCTGTACGGCGCGGGCAGCACCCCCGAGGGGCCCGAGGCATAGAGCGCCGAGATGGAATTGCTGAAGGGGTTCGTGGAGTAGTTGCCCAGCAACACTTGTGTGCCATCGGCCTTGGGCAGCAGCGCTTGGGGCGCCATGTAGGTGCCCGCTGGGCCTTCCTGATTCTGCGCGAAGGCAATGCTACCATCGGGCGCTAAGCGATAAACCTGTGCGTAGTTCCCTGTGGCATATGCGGAGCCATCGGCTGCGAAACGCAGGCTGCCGACGCCCAATGTTGGTTCTTGGTATCCGCGCGAGTTGACGAATGCCCCCGTGCTGCTCAGGTCAACCATGCCCAGGGCCATGCCGGCCTGCGCGAATTGGATCGCCACGCGAATGCTCCCGTTGGGCAGTTCGATCAAGGCCAGCGCTTCGTCGTTGTTGTTGTTGCCCGGGCCGATCTCGCGCGCCCAGCTCACGCTGCCATTGGCATTCAATCGGCACACATAAGCCCTGCTCGTTGTTGCTGAACTGAATTTGCCGCAGATCAAGAATCCGCCATCGGCTGTGCGGGCCAGGCCACGAGCCATGAAGTTCGCGTTGTTGCCTGGGATGCGGTAAGCCTTGCGCCAGAGCACCGTGCCGTTCGCGCTGTAGCGCACCAGGGCCGCGCGCTGGCTCCCGGCGTTGCCGATGCGGCATAGCAGCATGCAGCCGCCATCGCCCGTGGGCAGCAGCTGCTCACCGGTGTTCGCCCCAACCATGCCGGCCTGCCAGGCCATGCTCGCAGCACCATTGCTCTTCAGCACGATCATGGTGTCGTTGCCCAAAGAGGCGTAGTAGAATGCATCGGCGCCATCGCTTACCGCATGGTTCAGATAGAGGCCGATGCCCGCTTGGCTCGATGCCCTGCGCAGCCTGTGGCAAGCCAGCGGCGCGCCGTACGGGTCGAGCGCGCAAACGATGCCGTAATAGCTGGTCAGCAAATAACCCGTTGGCGTGACCGCAGCGGCGGATGCAGGAGCGTAGTAATTCGGCGGGTTGAAGGTGGCCCCTGGTGGAGCATACGCGCGCATGAAGAGTTGGGCGTGAAGGCCAGGGAGGCCGAGGAAGAGGAAGCTGAGCAGGGTGGTGTGGCGCATGCCGGTGATCTTGCCTCAAAGGGAAGCACTGCACGAATGGCCCGCCATCCCGGATCCCCGTGATGCTACTCCTTCACGAAGGCACGCGATGCAGTGCCATCCGCGCCCTCGATGCGCAGCAGGTAGCAGGCTGCGGGCAGTGCGGCGGTGCTTAGCGTGGCTATGCCAGCAGCACCTACGGCCAAGCGCTCGCGCAGCACCGCGCGGCCCACGGCATCGAGCACCACGGCCTCACCGGTGGTGCCGGGGGGCAATTGGATCTGCAGGCTCTCGGCCACCGGGTTGGGGTAAAGTGACATGGTGAGCGCGTGCCCAAGCTCATCCACGCCCATCACTTGTCCGAAGCCATCGCAGAGCCCATCGCTGTTCGCATCGGTGCAGCTGAGCCGGTAGCTGATGCCGCAGCCATTGGAGGCGGCAAGGCGCAGCACGTAATAACCGGCGGTGAGGCTTGGGAAGTTCAACGTGCTCATGGCCGGCACGCCTTGCCCGCCCACGGCGATGTTGGAGGCGCCCACCGTGCTGCCCGCGTTGTTGTGCAGCGTTACGCTGATGTTGCCCGTACCGGCATCGAACTTCTCGGCCTGCGCTGCCATCACCAGCGGTCCATCGGCGGCCAGGTTGATGCGCCAGCGGTCGTCGTTCTCGCCGTTGTGCGTGAAGTTGAGGTGGCCGTCAACCTCCGTCTGGTCCGGCTGCAGCCAGGTGGCAAAGCCATCGGCGCTGCCATTGGGTTCCGGGTCGTTGCTGAACACGGGCACTTGCAGGCTGTACTTCAGCCGGTAGCTGACGCCGCAATAATTGGCGGGCTGCAGGGCGATGTAATAGTCGCCTTCGCCATAGCACGGGAAAGCCGCAGTGGTGTAGGCTGGATTGCCCGCGCCGCCCACCGCAGCGCTGAAGCTGTTGATCTGCGTGCCGCCACGGAACACATTCACCAGCATGGAGCCTGCGCCCTCCACCCGTGCGGCGAACACTTCGATCACCAGGGTGCCGTCGCCGCTGGTCTGCAGGCGGTGCCAATCGGCGTTGTCGGCGCCGCTCGCGCTGGCGTAGTTGAAGTTGAAGTGCCCGTCGCGCCAGGTATCGGGGATCAGCGCGGGCAGGGCATCGGCTTGGGTGGCGGTGTTGTTCGGTTCGGCGTCGTTGCCGTTCACCGGGGGAGTCAGGTCGTAGCTGAGGCGGTAGCTGAAGCCGCAGCCGAAGAAGGGGCGCACGCCGAGGTAGTAGGTGCCGGCGGAGAGGCATTGCACCGTGCCTTGGGTAAGGATCGAGGTGTTCTCCTGCCCGGCGATGCCCTGCATGGTCCAGATGGAGGCGCCGTCCTTGTACAGGTCAACGATCAGGCTGTGGCCCACGATGTCGCCATCGCGGGAGGAGTTCAGGTTCACGTTCAAGGTGCCATCGCCGGTGAGCTGGATGCGGTAGCGGTCGTCGGCATCGTTGCCGTAGGTGAAGGCTACGTGCCCCTCGGCGAAGGCGTTCTCGGCGAGCACCGGGTGCGTGTCGGCGCCAGCGAAGTCGTCGTTGGGCTCGGCATCGTCTCCGTAGAGCGCGGGCACGGCGGTCACGCGCAGGGTGTACTGGTAGCAGGTCTCGAAGGCGCGCCAGAGGCGCAGGTGGTACACGCCCTTCGCGATGCAGAGGTGCGTGTTGGTGACGATGCTGTCGTTGCCGTTGTTGCCGGTGACGCGGTTGGAGGTGAAGAGCAGGGATCCGTTCTGCCGCACGTCGATGTTGAGGTTGTGCTGGGCGGCCGTGGGGTTGTTGCTCACGGTGGTGATGCGCAGCGTGCAATCGAAGGGCAGGTTGATGACGAAGTGGTCGTCGGTGTTGTCGGCGATGCCCGTGCAGGCGCTGCCCATGGCGCCCAGCATGTCGCTGCTCAGGGTGATGGCATTGGCGGTGGCGTCGGAGTTGTTGGGCTCCACCTCGATCTGGGCGAGGAGGGCGAAGGGCAGGAGGGCCGCTGCGATGCGATGCGTCGTGTTGTGCATGCCGCAAAGCGATGCGGCAGCACCATGCGGGTCAATCGCGGATCCTCGTGAGATCCACGGTGAGTTCAATCCGCGTGCCTTCGCCCGGAGCGCTCATCAGCGCGAGCGCCGCGACCAGCGCCTCCGCCCGCCGCTTCATGCTGCCCAGGCCATGCCCATCGGGGTGCAGCGCCGGGTCGAAACCCTTGCCGTTGTCCCGGATGTTCATGCTGAGCGTGCCTCGTTCGATTCCCAGTGAGACTTCCACCAGCGATGCGCCGCTGTACTTGCTGGCATTGTGAACGGCTTCGTTGTAGATGAGCAGGATATCCTTGCGCACCTCCATGGGCAGCACCAGCTCATCCACGCCGGCGCCCACCTCGAAAGCGACGCCGATGCCCTTGCTCTCGAGCAGCTCGTTCGCGATGCGCCGCATGCGCTTCACCAGCGCTTCGCCCTGGTCGTTCTTCGGGTCGATGGCCCACACGATGTCGCTGATGCTGCGCAGGCTCTCGCTGCTGGTCTCGCCGATGCGCGCGAGGATGGCCCTCACCTGCTCGTTGTCGGCGCTGCTCAGCTGCGCGGCCAGCTTCGATCCGATGGTGATGCTGCTGAGCGAGGAGCCCACCTCGTCGTGCAGGTCGCTGGCGATGCGGTTGCGCACCGCCTGCAGCTTCAGCGCCTGCGCCAGGCGATAGCGAGACCACGCGAAGGCGCCCAGGGAGATGATCGCGGCGGCGACCGCGTAGAACCACCATTGCTGCCAGAAGGGCCCTTCGACGGTGATGGTGAGCAGCACCTGCTCGGGACCGAAGCGGCCGTAGGGGTCCTGCACGCGTACCAGCAGGCGATGCTCGCCCACCGGGATGCCTGCATAGCGGATGGGCTCGCGGGCCGTGGTGCTGCGCCATTCCTGCTCCACGCCATCCAGGCGGTAGGCGAAGGTGAGGGGGCCCGGAAAGCCGAATGACAGCGCGCTCACGCCGAGGTCGATGGCGCCCGCGCGGTAGCTCAGCGTGGTTCGCGCGTTGTCCACGCGCACGGGTTTGCCAGCGGCGGTGGCGCTGCTGAGGTAAGCTTGGGGCAACGGCGGCATGGCATCGAAAGCGGCCGGGTCGAAGGTGAGCACCGTGTTGTCAGCGGCGAAGGCGATGCGCCCATCGGGCAGGCTGGCGATTGCGCGCGTGAGCTTGCGGAAGCGGCTTCCCTCGTTCACCGGCACGCGCAGGAAGGATTCATCTTCCGGGTCGAAGCGGATCAGGCCATCGTCGCTGCTCATCCAGAGCCTGCCGCGCGCATCGGCGCACAGGCCGTGCAGGGTGCTCACCTTCCAAGGGGCACGGTGCTCTTCCACCCGGTCGCCGCTGGCTTTCAGCAGCCGGCCATCACGCGCGATCGCCCATACCGCATCGTGCGCCCACGCGAGCTTCGCGATGGCGCTGCCCGCCGCGAGGATGCCGTCGTCGCTCACGGGACGCGGATCGGTGCTGAAGCCGTTGATAAGGGGATCTTGGCGGTTCCATGCATAGAGGCCGTCGCCCGAGGCGATCCAATAGATGCCCAGCGGATCGCGCAGCATGTCGGCCACCAGCGAGCGGGCCTTCACCGTGTGGGCGGCGGGGGGCATGGCCGTGCCCAGGATGGAAAGGGTGCGGGCATCGAGCACGTGGACGCCATAGCCCAGGATGCCCGCCATGAGCACGGGCGCCCCTCCGATCGTGTCGCGGCTCAGGTAACGCACCTGGTACATGTCGCCAGGCATGTAGGTGTAGCCTTGCCCATCCCTCACGGGCATCGCTTCCAAGCGGCTCGCATCCAGCAGTTGTTGCTGCACCAGGCCGTATTCGGTACCGATCAGCGCTCCTTGGCCTTCGCGCACGAGCACCGTGGGCTGCAGCTCGCTGCCCTTCCAGCGTAGGGGCAAGTGCCTGAGTGCCGCACCCTGTGCCGATTGAACGAAGAATCCATACGAGGTGAAGAGCCGCATGCCGCTGCGGCCCTCCGGCTCGATTCGGTTGAAGAGGAGCTCGGTCGCGTCTTGCCCGCTGGTGCCCTGCAGCGGCTGCTCACGCATGCGCCACACCTGCGGCGCATGGTAGGCCAAGCCATTCGCGGTGCCAGCCCAGAGGATGCCGCTGCGATCAGCGTATAAGCATCGGATGCGGTCGCTCGGCAGTGACGAAGGGTCTTGCCGGCGATGGCGAAGGAATCGGCGCTCAAGCGTTGAAGGCGTGAGCTGAAGCAAGCCGCTGGCGCGTGTGCCGCATAGGATGGATCCATCGTTCCAGGGCAGCAAGGCGTTCACCTCGTCGGGCACGGGGATCACGGTGGGCGAGGGCACCCAGGGTTCGCCATCGCGACCAGGAAGCATGAAAGGGAAGGCATCGAGACCTTGCTGCCAGCCGCCGGTGAGGAGCGTGCCGTCGCGCAGCAGCGCGCACGTGAGTGATTCCGAGCCGGTGCGCCGCACGATAAGGTGGTGCAGGATGCGCCCCGAGGCCCGGTGCGCGATGAAGGCGGTCTGCCCGTTGAGCAGGCCGATCCACAGCAGGCTGTCGTTGAGCGGGGTAATGGCGTGGCACCAGCCCGTGAGGCCTGATGGAGCGCGGAGCGCTTTGGCTGGATCGAGGCTCGTGCTATCGGCCCAGTAGGTGAGGACGCGGGAGCGCTTGTCGAGGAAGAGCAGGGTGTGCTCGCGCGAGCCGAGCAGGAGCGTGGTGTCGTTGAGGTCGAAGATGGCCGTGAGCTGTTGGCCTTGTGTCTGAGGGATGGCCTCAGCGCGCCGCGTGCCGCGGTCGATCCGCAGCAGGCCCCGGCTCTTGGTGGCTGCCCAGAGCGTTGCCTGCGCATCCTCGGCGATCGCCGCGATGGCGAGCGAGGCGCTGTCCACGGCATCGAAGCGCTGCCCATCGAAGCGGTCCAGGCCTTTTTCCGTGCCGATCCAGAGGAAGCCCGCGCGGTCCTGCAGCACGCAGTTCACGGCGTTGTCGCTCAGGCCATCGTCAGCGGTGAGGCGCTGGAAGCGGAGGTCCTGGGCAAAGGCTGCGGGCAGCCAGCCGCCTACGAGCAGGAGTGCGAGCGAACGCTGGCGCATCGTCTCCAGGATACGAGTGGGTGTGCTCAAGCGTGCGGCACCGCATACGCCTTCACATCCCCCTCGGTGATCTCCTTGCCGCTGAGGATCACCAACCGTTCGATCACGTTGCGCAGCTCGCGCACGTTTCCGGTCCAGGGCAGCTTCTGGAGGTCTTTCACGGCCTTCTCGGCAATCTTCTTCGGGGGGATGCCTTGTTCGATGCAGACCAGGCTGATGAAGTGCTCGGCCAGCAAGGGGATGTCGTCCAGGCGGTCGCTGAGGCTGGGCACGTGGATGGGGATCACGCTGAGGCGGTGGTAGAGGTCCTCCCGGAAGTTCCCTTTCTCGATCTCCTTGCGCAGGTCCTTGTTGGTGGCGGCGATCACGCGTACGTTCACCTGGATGTCCTTGTCGCCGCCCACCGGGGTGATGCGGCCCTCCTGCAGCGCGCGCAGCACCTTGGCCTGGGCGCTCAGGGCCATGTCGCCGATCTCGTCGAGGAAGAGGGTGCCGCCATCGGCCAGCTCGAACTTGCCCTTGCGGTCCTTGATGGCGCTGGTGAAGCTGCCCTTCATGTGGCCGAAGAGCTCGCTCTCGATCAGCTCGCCGGGGATCGCCGCGCAGTTCACCTCGATGTAGGGGCCATCGGCGCGGCTGCTCTTCTGGTGGATGAGGCGCGCCACGCCCTCCTTGCCCGCGCCGTTGCCGCCGGTGATCAGCACGCGCGCATCGCTGGGCGCCACCTTCTCGATCATCTCGCGGATGGCCTGCAGCGCCTTGCTCTCGCCGATCATCTGCACGCCGCCGAGCTTGCTCTTGCCCACCTTCTGGCGCAGCAATTTGGTCTCCTGCACCAGGTTGCCGCGATCCAATGCGTTGCGCACGCTTACCAGGATGCGGCTGATGTTGGGCGGTTTCTCAATGAAGTCGAAGGCGCCCTTCTTGAGCGCATCCACGGCGGTATCGATGGTGCCGTGGCCGCTGATCATCACAATTGGCAGTTCCTCGTTGTGCGCTTGCAGTTTCGTTAGCACCTCCAGGCCGTCCATCTTGGGCATCTTGATGTCGCAGAGCACCAGGTCGTACTTGCCCTTGATGGCCTTCTCGAGCCCGGCCATGCCGTCCTCGGCTTCTTCGACCTTGTGCTTCTCGTGCTCCAGGATGTCGCGCAGCGCGGCGCGGATCGCTTTCT
>CAZJTB010000013.1:0-3263 GCA_964548485.1 uncultured Chryseobacterium sp.
TGCAGCGCACCCGCGCAGAGCCAGGTCGTCATCAACGAGGTGAGCGCCGCCAATTGGAACGGCCCCACGGACAACTTCGGCGAGCGCGAGGACTGGATCGAGCTTTACAATACGGGCGCTGCGGCCGCCGATGTGAGCGGCTGGTACCTGAGCGACAGCCAGAACAACAACACCAAGTACCAACTGCCCCCGGGCACCACTATCGGGCCGAATGGCCGGCTGATGGTCTGGTGCAGTGGCCGCGGAACCACCGCACCACCCCTGCACGCGAGCTTCAAGATCACCCAATCCACGGGCGAGCGCGCAGTGCTCAGCAATGCCTCCGGCACCATCGTGGACAACTTCCAGTTAATCGAGCCCACGCAGGCAGACCATAGCTGGGGCCGCACCACCGATGGCGCCGCCACATGGAGCCTCTTCACCGCACCCACCCCGAACGCCGCCAATGCGGGCGCCAGCGCCTATTACGTGGCCAAGCCCACCATGAGCCAGCCGGCCGGCTACCACGGCGGGGCCATCAGCGTGGCCCTGGCATGCGCCACCCCAGGCGCCACCATCCGCTACACCACCGATGGCAACACGCCAACCGCGACCAGCACGGCTTACGCGGGCCCCATCAACATCGCCGCCACCACCGTGCTCCGGGCGCGCGCATTCCTGGGCGGAGCGCCGGCCAGCTTCACTGAGACGAGCACCTACTTCATCAACCAGACGCACAGCCTGCCCATCCTCAGCTGCAGCGGCGATCAGGTGACCGCATTGCTGAATGGCAACGAGGGAATCGAGCCCGTCGGCGTGCTGGAGTACTTCGGCGCCGATGGCGTGCTGCGCGACAAAGCGGCCGGCGATTACAACAAGCACGGCCAGGATAGCTGGGCCTATGCCCAGCGGGGCATCGATTTCGTGGCCCGCGACCAATTCGGCCAGAACGACGCCATCCACCACAAGGTGTTCCGCACCAAGGACCGCGAGCACTTCCAGCGGCTGATCATCAAGGCTGCCGCCGGCGATAACTACGATTACGGCCCCGGACAGCCTGCCCACATCCGCGATGCCTATGTGCAGGCCCTGAGCGATGTGGGCGGCCTGCGCCTCGATGAACGGACCTATGAGCCCTGCATCGTGTACATCAACGGCCAGTACTGGGGCGTGTACGACGTGCGCGAGAAGGTCGATGACCACGACTATACCAAATATTACTACGACCAAGGCGAGTATGACATCCAGTTCATCAAGACCTGGGGCGGCACCTGGAGCGAATACGGCGGCCCCCAGGCGCAAGCCGATTGGAACGCCCTGGTGGCCTACATCATGGGCAACGACATGGGCGTGCAGGCCAACTTCGACTACGTGGACAGCCAGCTGAACTGGAAGAGCCTGATCGACTACTTCTGCCTGAACAGCTACACCGTGTGCGCCGACTGGCTCAATTGGAACACCGGCTGGTGGCGCGGCTTGAATGCGAGCGGCGAGCACAAGAAGTGGGGCTACATCCTCTGGGACATGGACGCCACCTTCGGGCACTACACCAACTTCACCGACATCCCCGACCAGACGGCCAATGCCGACCCCTGCAATGCAGAGGACCTGCCCAACCCAGGCGGGCAAGGGCACACCGATATCCTCACCAAGCTCATCACGGAGAACACGATGGTTCGCGATTGGTACGTGAACCGCTACATCGACCTGGGCAATACGCTCTTCAGCTGCGACTTCATGCTGCCGTTCCTGGACAGCCTCATCGCCAACATCGCCCCGGAGATGCCCGCCCAGATCGCCCGATGGAATGGCTCGCTCGCCGGCTGGCAGAACAATGTTCAAGTACTCCGCAACTTCATCGAGACGCGCTGCGTGACCATCCAGCAAGGCCTGGTGGATTGCTACAACCTGAACGGCCCCTATCCCGTGGTCTTCAATGTGGACCCGCCCTTGAGCGGCGAGATCATGGTGAACAGCATCACCCTGCCGGAATACCCGTTCTCAGGCACCTACTACGGAGGCATAACCACCACGCTGGCACCGCTGCCTGCCGATGGCTGGGTCTTCAGCCACTGGGAGGTGTTCCAAGGCAATTCCATCCTTCCGAGCCTCGAGGATTCGCTCGTCACCCTCGACTTCATCGGGCTCGACAGCATCGTCGCGCATTTCATCCCGCCCACCCGCTACAATGTGATGCTGGACGTGGTGCCGCGCGGTGGCGCAGCCATCACCTTCGACGGTGCCACCTACAGCAATTTCCCGGTAACCGTTTCCGTGGGCGAAGATGTCCCCGTGCCCTTCCAGGTGAACCCGGCCCTCTACTACGACTTCCTCTACTGGGACTTCAAGAACGATGGGGTGAACACCTATCAGCCGGGCGATTCACTCACCAGGTTCCAGGTGGCGCGCTACCTCACCACCGATACCGTCATCGCCCACCTGAAGCCACAGGACTACGTGTTCTACGTGGCGAACGCCTTCACCCCGAACGGCGATGGCTACAACGACACCTTCAAGCCCATCATCAACGTGGTGGATCTGGAGAGCTTCGTCTTCCAGGTTTTCGACCGCTGGGGCGGGGTCATCTACTCCTCGAACAACCCGTGGGCTGAGTGGGATGGTGAAGCCGGGGGCAAAGAGGTGCCGGGCGGCGTATATGCCTGGCGGGCCTATGCGGTGGATGCCATCAAGAAGGACCGGTACGAGCTCTTCGGGCACGTCACCGTGGTGCGCTGAGTCCCGATTAGTTAATTTGTTCAACTCATTCGTCGCTTTGGTGAACAAAGCGGTCGCGGGGCTGTTCGACTGGTGTTGTTCCTCAAAACCCACAACACCATGTCCCGATTCCCTACCCCTCGACTGGCTGCCATGGGCCTCTCCGCAACCCTAGCGGTTGGCGCGATCGCCCAAACAGCACGTTTGCAAGTGATCCACAACTGCGCCGACCTGAACGCATCGCAGGTGGATGTGTACTTGAATGGCGCCCTGGCCCTGAACGACTTCGCCTTCAGGACGGCCACTCCATTCATCCCATTGACCGCAGGCGTTGACATTGAAGTTGCCATTGCCCCCGGCAATAGCACTAATGTGAATGATGCGCTCTTCACCCAGACCTTCAACCTGGCCGATGGCGAGACCTACATCGCGGTAGCCAGCGGTACGCTGGGCCTGGGCGGGTACAATCCCGCTACGCCCTTCTCCATCGAGGTGTTCGCTGGAGCGCGCGAATCCGCGCAAGGCAGCGGCACCGATGTGCTGGCCCTGCACGGCAGCACCGATGCGCC
>CAZJTB010000013.1:3363-15032 GCA_964548485.1 uncultured Chryseobacterium sp.
CCACGCCCTTCATCGATGTGCAGGCCGGCGTGGACCTCACCCTGAGCATCGCCCCTGCGAACAGCACCAGCGTGAACGATGCCATCGCTGACTTCAATTACAATCTGCCCGAGGGCGGCTCCTTCATCCTGGTGGCCAACGGCATCGTGAGCCCCAGCGGCTACAACCCGGCCACACCCTTCGACATCTACGTGCAGGGCGATGCACGCGAGAGCGCGCAGGGCCCTGGCACCGACGTGCTCGTGTTCCATGGCTGCACCGATGCGCCCACCGTGGATGTGTTCGAGAGCGCCGTGGTGAACGCCACCATCGTGGATGACCTCTCCTACGGCGAATTCGCCGGTTACCTCGAAGTGCCCACGCTCGACTTCAACCTGCAGGTGCGCACCGCCGATGGCTCCACCACGGTGGCCACCTACGCAGCGCCACTGGAGACCCTCGGTCTGGAGGGAGCCGCGCTCACCGTTCTGGCCAGCGGCTTCCTGAATCCGGCGGTGAACAGCAACGGCCCGGCCTTCGGGCTCTGGGTGGCCCTGCCCAGCGGCGGTCCGCTCGTTGAGCTGCCGGTGATCACGCGCATCAGTGAATCAAGCGCATTGATCACCGAGGCCGCCGCCTGGCCGATGCCTGCCAGCGATGCGGTGACGGTGCGCGTGGGCGCGCTGCGCGATGCCGCCGTGGAAGTGGAGCTCCTGGATGCCATGGGCCGCGTGGCCCGCAGCTTCGGGCAGCGGGGCGTGGCGCAAGGCAACACTGACCTCCAGTTGAATCTCGAAGGGGTCGCCAACGGCTCCTACACGCTGCGCATGCTCGGCCGCGAAGGCGCGCGCAGCCTGCCGATCATGGTCGCTCGCTGATAGCGGCGTCCCAGTTGCGGAAGGGCTCCCGAAGGTTTGGCGGGGGCCCTTCCCATTGGCTTGCGAACCATCCGTGCGAGCAGTTGTTCCACCACCGCAGCGAAGCAGACCTTCTACTTTCGCGTGCCAGCCCATGGGACCGTACCTGATGCGCTTCCACATCCGCGATCTCGAGCAGTTCACCGGGGTCAAAGCCCACACGATACGCGTATGGGAGCGGCGCTACGGCCTGCTGAGGCCGGACCGCACGGATACGAACATTCGAACTTACGACATCGATGAGCTGAAGACCATCCTGAACGTGGCCTTTCTGAACCAGCGGGGCCACAAGATCTCGAAGATCGCGGCCATGGCGGTGGAGGAGCGGGAGCGCGCGGTGCGTGATGCAGCGATGCAGGAATCATCGGCAGAGGGCATCCTGAACACGCTGGTGATGGCGATGCTCGCCTTCGATGAGGAGCTCTTCGAGCGGACGTGCGACGAGCACGCGCGAGCGCATGGATTCCGCTCGCTGGTGGAAGGCGTGCTGGTGAAGCTGCTGGAGCGCATCGGCGTGCTTTGGCAGAGCAGCGCCATCTGCCCGGCCCAGGAGCACTTCGTCAGCAATCTGGTGCGGCAACGCCTCATCGTGGCGGCAGCGAGCCTGCCGAAAGTGGCCGCGGGTGGCCCGCTGAATGTGCTATTCCTGCCGGAGGATGAGATCCACGAGCTGGGCCTGCTCTACGTGCATTACCTGCTGCGCGCGCAAGGCCAGCGCACCGTGTACCTGGGGCAGAGCGTGCCGCGCGGCGACCTGATGCAGGTGACGAGCCTCTATGGGGGCCCCATCCGCTTCATCACGCTGCTGGTGGTGCGGCCTGCTCCAGATGAAGCGCTTGACTACCTGCGCGCCTTGCGGCGGGACATGCCCGAGGAGCGCGTGAGCTTCCTGGCCGCAGGGCTGCCCCTGCATGGCATTCAGCCCGGCGAAGCCCCGCCGGGGTTCGCCCTGCACCGCGACCTGGCCAGCGTGATCGAGGCCATCGCCGGGCCGCTCTAGGGCAGCACCTTGCCCGGATTCATGATGCCTTGCGGATCGAACGCTCGCTTGATGGCGCGCATGACCTCCAGCTGGACCGGGTTGAAGGCGATGTCCATATAGGAACGCTGCACCAGGCCGATGCCATGCTCGCCGCTGAGCGTGCCGCCGAGCGATACGGTAAGCTGGAAGATCTCCCGGATGGCCTTCGGCAGTTCGTTTTCCCAGAAGTCATCGGACAAATCGCCCCGGATGATGTTCACGTGCAGGTTGCCATCGCCCGCATGGCCGTAGCATACGCTGCTGAAGCCATAGCGCGCGCCGATGGCCTTCACGCCCCGGAGCAGGCGTGGAAGCTCGAAGCGCGGCACCACGGTGTCCTCTTCCTTGTACACGCTGTGCGCCTTCACGCTGACCGGGACGCTTCGCCGCATGCGCCATAGGGCGTCCTTCTCGACGGAGCTCTCCGCGAACAGGGTCTCACCAGCACCATGCTCATCCATCACGCCCACGATGGTCTCGCAATCGCGCATGAGGGCATCGGCATGGTCGCCATCCACTTCGATGAGCAGGTATGCGCCCGGCTCCGCGGAGAGCTGCGCCGGCAGGTCATCGGTATGCTGCATGGTCCACACGATGGCATCGCGCTCGATGAATTCCATGGCACTGGGCGTGACCCCGGCGCGGAAGGTGGCGCTCACCGCCTCGCAGGCCTTCTCAGCGCTGGCGAAGGGCACGAGCATGAGTCGCGTCTCTTTCGGCAACGGCACCAGGCGGAGCACCGCCTTGGTGATGATGCCCAAGGTGCCCTCGCTGCCTACCAGCAGTCGCGTGAGGTCGTAGCCGGTGGCATTCTTCAAGGTGTTCGCGCCAGTCCAGATCACTTCGCCGTTGGGCAGCACGACCTCGAGGTTGAGCACGAAGTCGCGCGTGACGCCATACTTCACCGCCCTGGGCCCGCCGGCATTCTCGGCGATGTTGCCACCGATGGTGCAGCTGCCGCGGCTGCTGGGATCGGGCGGGTAGTAGAGGCCCTTGGCCGCCACGGCCTCCTGCAGCACCTGGGTAATCACCCCTGGCTGCACCACCACCTGCAGGTTCTGCTCATCGATGCGCTCGATGGCGTTCATGCGATCGAGGGCCAGGCCAACGCCCCCCCGCACGCTGAGGGCACCCCCGCTCAGGCCGGTGCGTCCACCGATGGGCGTGATCGGAATCTGGAATTCCGCGCAGATGCGCACCACGGCGGCCACCTGCTCGGTGCTCAACGGACGCGCCACGGCCGCCGGCGGGAAGCTGAGGTCCTCGGTCTCGTCGTGGCCATAGGCTTGGCGGGCTTCCAGGTCGAGGTGCAACCCGTCCGGGCCGAGCACCTCCTTCAATCGGGTCAGAGCGGTTGAATCCAGGACGGGGAGGCTCATGGGGCGAAGATCGGGCGGCTGTTCCACCCCATACTACGGACCACTCTTCCCCCTACCTTTCGTCTGCCCTACAAAACGTTGCTGCCATGGGATACCGCCAGCTTCTTCTACTCGCATTGATCGCTGGCACGAGCGCCAGCGCCCAGAACGTGGCCATCAATGCCGATGGCGCCGCGCCCAACGCGAGCGCGATGCTCGATGTGGATGTGACCGCGCTACCGGCCGCGAGCAAGCGCGGCATGCTGGTGCCGCGCGTGGCGCTCACCGCCACCAATGCGGCCGCGCCCATCGTAGGTCCTGCAGTATCGTTGCTGGTGTACAACACCGCCACGGCCGGTGTGGCGCCGAACAACGTATGGCCAGGCTATTACTACTGGAACGGTACGGCGTGGGTGCGCTTCGCCACCACCGGCGATGGCTGGCTCACTACCGGCAACGCGGGCACGGTGGCGGGCACCAACTTCATCGGAACCACCGATGCGGTGGATTGGGTGATCAAGACCGGTGGTGCAGCGGCCGCGAACGAGCGTGCCCGGGTGCTCAGCGGCGGCAAGGTGGTGGTGAACAACGTGGGCGTGGGCGGCTTCGCCAACGATGTGTTCAGCGTGTATGCCGATGGCACCACCAACGGCACCACCACGAACACCTCGGCCTTGGGCACGCGCGCCATCAATGGCTACACGAGCGCGGGTTTCGGCGTGGCAGGCTTCACATCAGGCACGGCGGGCACCACCTTCGGCGTGTACGGGGCATCAAACGCCGCGAGCGGAATAGCCAATGGCATACGCGGTGAGAACGTGAATCCGGCAGCCATCGCCATCGTGGGCATCGGGAACACCGGTGCCACGGCAGTTCCCACCGCAACCACGAGCCGGGCGGTGCTGGGCCAATTGAATGGCACGCTGGCAGGTACTGCTGTGGGCATCGGTGTGCAAGGCTTGATCCCCGCCGCCATGACCACCGGCGATGCGCGCGGCGTGCAAGGCAACTCACCTGCGGATGACGGCACGGGCATCATCGGCTTCGCCACGTCCACCGCGACAACCGCAGGACCAGTGGGCGCATATGGGCAGGCGGCCAGCAGCACCGGCTTCGGAATCCAGGGCTACAACACGAACGCAAGCGGCACCGGGGCGATCTATACCGGCAACAATGCGCCCACCACCTACCTGGTAGCAGGCACGGGCACTGCGGCCAATGGCACCATCGTAGGCCACTTCGGCTATGGGCGCAACGCTGCGAACGGAATCGGCGTGGTGGGCGTGGGCAACAACGGCGGAACCATCTTCACGCCAGCCTCGGGAGCAGGTGTGGCAGGCACCGGCAACCAGTACGGCGTGGTGGGCTTCGCCACCACTGGGGTGGTCACCAACCCGCTGAACAACAGCGCAGCGAACGGCGTGAACGGCAGCGCCGGTGGCTATTTCGAGGTGCAGAATGCGGGAACGGCGCAGACCTGGAGCTATGTGGCGGTGCGAGAGGCGGCTGGTGCGCTGGGGCTGCGCAAGATCATCGGGCCCGGCACGGTGAACACCATCGTGCAAGACCTACAGGGCAATCGTGTGGCCCTTTCCTGCCCCGAGGCGCCGGAGAACCTCTTCCAGGACTACGGCAGCGGCCAGCTCGTGAATGGCCGTGCGCGCATCGCGCTCGACCCCATCCTCTCGAAGAACATCATCGTCGATGCGGCGCATCCGCTGCGCGTGTTCGTGCAGCTCGAGGGCGATTGCCAAGGCGTGTACGTGACCAATAAATCCGCCGAGGGCTTCGATGTGGTGGAACTGATGGGCGGTGCCAGCAACACCGCCTTCAGCTGGACGGTGACCGCGAACCGTGCTGATGAGGTGCTGCCTGATGGCAGCGTGGCGCGCTACTCCGTCGAGCGCTTCGCACCGGCTCCGGGTCCGGCGGAGAAAACCGTGCAGGCCACCCGTGATGCGAAAGGAGCGCGAAGCCCGGGCGATGCGCCCATTCTGCAGGCCACCAAGCCCTGATCAATCCAGCAGTGTCACGTGCCCGATGAAATCGCGGGCATCGCCATCGCGCTCGAGGATCACCTTCCATACGTAGACGTCGATCACCGGCGGCTTCCCGCCTACGCGGCCATTCCACCCCTCCTCGCGGTCGTCCGTGCTCCATACCTCGAGGCCCCAGCGATCGAAGATGATGAGCTTGTAGCGCCAGCCGGCGTACCCGTTCACCATGGGCTTGAACACCTCGTTCCGCCCATCGCTGTTGGGCGTGAAGGCGTTGGGAACGAACACTAGCGGATCACTGTTCACCAGCTGGAACTTGCAGATGGTATCCGGGCAGGTGAAGCTGTTCACCGCCACCAGGCATACCGTGTAGCCGCCGCCATCGGCCGGGAAGAGATGCAACGGATGCGTGTCATCGCTGCCCTCTCCATCACCGAAATCCCAAGAGTAGCTGATGGCGCCCTGGCTGAGGTTGCTGAACTGGATGGCGTTGCGGACGCTCACCAAGGTATCGCTGGTGAAATCCGCGATCGGCGTCGGGTTCACCATGATCGCATTCGCGGCGATGAGCGTGTCGGTGCAGCCGCCCGCGCCGATGGCGATGAGCGTGATGGTGTACTGTCCGGGCTGCGCATAGCTGTGCAAGGGCGAATCGGCCTGGCTCTGCGCGCCATCGCCGAAGCGCCAGCGGAATGCCGCGGCGTTCTGTGATTGATTGATGAACGTGATGGGGCGGCCCGCGCAGGCCGGCTGCGGCTGCGCCGTGAACGCTGCCAGCGGCGTGGGATGCACCGTGAAATCGACCGTATGCGTATCCGTACAGCCGAACTGGTTGGTGGCCGTGAGCGATACGCTGTAGGTGCCTGGGCCATCGAAGGTGATGGCGGGCTGATTGAGCTGCGAGGACTGTCCGTTGCCGAGATCCCAGTCGTAGCCGATGGCGCCCTGCGATGCGTTGCTGGCCTGGACGGTGACGGGCGAGGTGCAGCTCTGTGCCTGCGACAAGGTGAAGAGCGCCGTGGGCAGCGGGTGCGCCACCACGTTCGCACTGATGGTGTCGCTGCATCCGTTCACGTTCTCGGCGATGAGCGTCACGGTGTAGGTGCCCGCCTGCGTGTAGGTGTGGAAGGGCTCGGCCAGGGCGCTGGTGTTGCCATCGCCGAAGCTCCATTGGTAGAAGCCCGCGCTGGTACTCTGGTTGGAGAAGGCCACCTGCAGGTCGATGCATCCATTCGACGGGGTGGGCGTGAAGGCCGCGACCGGCGTGATGCTCACGTTCACCAGTTGGGTCACCGAGGCCGTGCAGCCATTGAGGGCGCTCGTTACCGTGAGGGTGACCGGGAACGACCCGCTGGTGGCGTAGCTGTGCACGGGCGAGGTGAGCGTGCTGGTGGCGCCGTCGCCGAAGCTCCACTGCGAGCCGCTGATGCCGGGCGTGGTGTTGGTGAACGTGAACTCGCCGCCGATGCAGGTGCCCTGGGGTGCCACGGTGAATGCAGGCTGCGGCGCCGGGAAAACGGTGACGCTCTGGCTGTAGGAATCATAGCCGCATCCGAAGGCCTCCAGCGTGATGGTGTAGGTGCCGGGCTGCGAGTAGGTGTGCGCCAGGTCGGCGGACAGGCTCACATTTCCATCGCCCAAGGTCCAATACAGCGCGGTGTCCCCCGCAGTGAAGTGGATGAGGTTCACCGTGAGCGGCGCGCAGCCCTGGACGGGATCCATGTTGAAGAATGACGTGACCTGGTTGGGCAGCACGGTGATCGTGTACTGCGCCGTGTCGCTGCCGCAGGCGTTGCTCGCGATCAGCGTGATGGTGTACGGCGTGTTCACCGTATCGGCCGCATAGGCGTGCGTGACGATGACCGCCGGTGAGGTGCTGGTAGCGCCATCGCCGAAATCCCACTCGAAGCTGTCGGGCAGGCCGTAGCTCACGTTGGCGAAGGGCACCTGGCTGAAAGCGCAATGCACGTTCACATTCGGGCCGAATACCGCCGTGGGCGAAGGCATCACGGTGACATTGACGGTCTCCGCGTTGGAGCCGCACGCGTTGCTGGCCGTAAGCGTTACCGGGTAAACGATGGCATCCTGCGGATCCATCGGAAAGGTGAAGGATGGCGGCCATTGCAGGGCACTGGTGCCCAATCCGCCGAAATCCCACCAATAGCTGAGGCCATCGCCCACCGAGTTGTTGTCGAAGCTCACGGTGAACGGACCACAGCCGTTGGTGGCATCGAGCACGGGCTGGGCATCGGGCACGTCCCACACCACCACGGTGCTGGTGATGGTGTCCGTGCAGCCCACGCCGGTGCTCACCACGAGCATCGCATCGTAGGTGCCCGTGGCGGCGAACACGTGGAAAGGCGAAGTAGCGAACGAAACACCGCCATCGCCGAAGCTCCATTGCGAAGCGGAGTAGCCGCTGCTGGTATTGGTGAACCCGAAAGGCACATCCGCGCAGGCCACCGGATTGTGCGTGAATCCCGCCACTGGCATCGGGTTCACGGTGACCACGGCGTTGTCGCTGTTGCTGCAGCCGGTAGCAGGGTCGGTGTAGGCATAGCTCACCGGATTCCCGCCCGGCAGGGCCTGCAAGGGATCGAACGCGCCTGTCGCCGGATCCACGCCCGTGCCGCTCCATGTTCCTCCGGCCGGCGTGGCCATCAGCACCTGGATGCCGGCTTCCAGGCACACGCTGATGTCGTTGCCCGCATCAACCACCGGCAGGTCTTCCACCGTGATGGTCACCTCGTCCTGCAGCAGGCAGGTGGCTGCCCCCACGCTATAGGTGAGGGTGAAGGTACCCGGCGCATTGGTGCTGAAGATGCCGCCGGGCGTCACCAAAGGGCCGCTCCATGCGCCACCGCCGGGTGTTCCGCCGAGCACCAGCGCGCCACTGCCCGCGCATACGCTGGTGTCGTTCCCGGCGAAGGCGGGCACCAGCACCGGCTGGATGTCCACCGTGATCTGATCGCTGTTGCTGCAGCCATTGCCATCCGTGTAGCTGTATGTGAGCGCATCGGTGGCCACCCCGCTTGGCGTGATCACGCCCCCTGGCGTTACGGTGATGCTGCCGCCGCTGCTCCAGGTGCCGCCAGCCGGCGATCCGGTCAATTGATACGGGATGGGCTGATCGCAGAGCACCACATCCGGCCCGGCATTCACGTTGGGCAGCGCATTCACCGTGGCGCTGGTGGTCGCTGTGCTCACGCAGCCATTGGCATTGATGAAGGTGTAGGTGAGGGCACTGGTGCTGCCCGGTGCCACCGCCCCCGGATCGAACTGCCATGGCGGCCCGGTGATGCCATTGCCGGTCCATGCTCCGCCAGCGGGAGCGCCCGCCAAGGCCACAGGCCCATCATCAGCGCAGCGCGCGAACGAGGGCGTCACATTCAGGACGGATGCGGGCACGACACTGATCACCGCTTGATCGCTGGTGGCGCAGGTGCCCATCCCGAAGTTGTAGGTGACGCTGAAATTCCCCACTGTGCTCGGGGTGAACCATCCGCCGGCCGCCGCGCCCACCCAGGTACCGCCCGGTGGCGACCAGCCTTGCAGCTGCACCGGCGCCGTGCCCTGGCACAGCGTCGCATCCGGACCCGCATTGGCGAATTGCGGCACCGCCTGCACCGTGACATCCACTTGATCGGTGCTGGTGCAGCCGTTGGCGTTGGTGTGCGTGTAGGTGAGCGTCACCGTGCCCAGCTGCCCGGGGGTTGGGGTGAACACGCCAGCCGGGGAAACGCCTGCACCGCTCCAGGTGCCGGGCGCGGGCGCCCCGATGAGGTTCACCGGGATCGCCTGGTCGCAGAAGGTCTGGTCGGTACCGGCATTCACGATGGGCAAGGGATACACCGTCACCGTCACAGTTGCGCTGCCGGGGCATCCACCCAGATCGCCGCTCACCGTGTACACGGTGGTGAGCGCCGGGCTGGTGGTGAGGGTGGGGCCGGTGCCGATGAGCGTGGCGCCGATGAACCATTGGTAGTTGCCCGCCCCATTCGCCGTGAGCGTGACGCTCTGCCCGTTGCAGATCGCGGTGCTCGGCGGATTCACGGTGACCACGGGCGCGGCGATCACCTGCACATTCACCGTGGCGGGCGGCCCGGAGCATCCGTTCGCGATGGCCACCACGGTGTACACGCCCGCATTCGCGGCGGTCACATTATTGATGGTGACGTTGGGCGAGTTGCCGATCACCGTGCCTTGCGGGTTGGTCCATTGGAAGGTGGCACCGGGGATGAGCGCCGCGCTGAGCGAGAGCGTCTGTCCCGCGCACACGGGGCTGTTGCTGGCCACCACCGGCTGCGGCGGCGCGGTTCCGATGGCGAGGTTCTGGTTCACCGTGGCGCTGCCGCAGGCATTGGTCACCGTGAGCGAGAGGGTGGGGCTGCCCGCATTCGCGAAGCACACCGCACCGGGCGATGCCGTATTGGCCGTGGCCGGTGAGCCACCGGGGAAGCTCCACGCATAGGTGGTGATGGGCGCGCCACAGGGCTGCACGGTGGCCGAGGGGTTCACGCATTGGCCTGCGCAGATGCCGGAGAGCGTGCTCATGCTCACCTGCGGCGGCGCGTTCACCGTGATCACCTGCTGCGCGGGCGGAACGTTGCAGGTATTGATGGCGCGGTACCGCACGGTGTAGGTGCCCGGCTCGCTGAACAGGAACTGCGGCTGCTGGCTGGTGGCGTTGCCGCTCGCGAAGCTCCATGCAGGACCGCCGCAAGGCGATGCCACGCCGTTCACGGTCCATAGGTGCGTGAGCAAGCAGCTCTGCCCGTAGGTGCTGGTGTTGGTGTTCAGTGGCTGGTAGGGCGCGCAACCGGGCGTGGGCAGGGTGAAGGCGGGAACAGGTGGCTCTTCCACGCAGATCGTGCGCGATAGCGTATGCGTGCCGCACGCGTTGCCCGTGAGCAGGTCCATGGTGTACGTGCCCGCCACATTGAACTGCACGCCCAGACTGGTGCTGCCATCCGTCCATAGCGCGGGATTGCCGGGATTGCCATTCACGCTGCCCAGCGTGCCGCTCACGACGGTCCAGCCCGCAGCGGGCGATATCGTCCATGTGTTGCGCGGTGCCTGGTTGCAGCCCGGCGCCTGCAGGCCGATGCTCTGATCGGTGAAGGTGACCGTGGTGTTCACGCAGGCCGTGTCGTTGGGCGAAACGGCCATCTGCGCCACGGGCGTCTCGCTCACGCGGATGGGGCCGATCTGCCCCTGCGTCTGATCGCACGGGTTCTGCGCGGTGAAGGTGACATTGAGCTGGCCGCCCGGCAGGCCGCAGGTGCTGGTGGTGTAGGTATGGTTCACCGAGGCCGGCGGCGGGTGGTTCAGCGTGATGCTGGTGCCATCGCCGAAATTGATGATGTACGTGGTGCCAGGCGAATTGCCGGCTACGCTGTTGATGTAGAAGGGCAGCGTGGCGCCCGTGCAGATGTTCGTGTTCGGATCGGTGCTGATGCCGCCGCCGGGATTCGTGCCAAGGAAGACATGGTACTGATACGTGCGCGTGCAGCCATTGGCATAGTTCACCGTGTAGGTCATGGTCCACAGCCCCTGGTTGTAGGTGTGGCTCAGGCTCCAGCCCTGCGCGGGATTCACCGGTGGGCTGCCATCGCCCCAGTTGATCGTGCGCGTGGTGCCCCCGGCGGTCTGGTCCGTGAAGCTGAAGGGGAAGCTGCCGCTGGGATCGCAGATGCTGAAGGTGGTGAGCCCGTTGAAGGTGGTGATCTGCTCCGGCCCGGTGCTCGTGAGCGCTGCCGGTGGTGCAGGGTTCACGTTCACGGTCACCTGGTCCGAGGAGGAGCAGTTGTTAGCATCGGTGATGGTCACCGTGTAAACCGTGCTCGTGCTCGGGCTGGCCACCGGGTTGGCGATGGAGGGATTGCTGAGTCCGGCCGCAGGCACCCAACTATAGGAGTAGGGGCCCTGCCCGTTGCTCATGCTGCTGTTGAGCTGCTGGCTGCTGCCCTGACAAATGGTCACCGGATTGTTCGGAGTCGCATTCGCATTGCACGGCTGCGCCCACACCTCGCCAAAGGCGATGCACCCGACCATGAAGGCCAAGGCTCTGAGGGTGAGGGTCATGTATGGGCGCAATTCTTCGGATGCGAAGCTACCGGAGGCCTTCTTGCAGCCTTGGGCTCAACAGGCAGGGTTATCAACCACGGCGCTGTAGATGGACGCTGAGTTTCCGTGGGGCGTTGCCTTCAATCAAATCGACGAAAGCGCCTTTTGCACCACCGAACCGACCTGGCCCGCTCGGTTGAACACCATGAAATGACCGCCGCCCTTGATGATCGTGGCGTCCTTGATGGTTGCGATTGGCATCAGCCGGTCGCTATCCCCGTGGATATGCACCAGGACCTTCACCGGCGTAGCGGGCCCCTCCCACCCCCGC
>CAZJTB010000014.1:0-14890 GCA_964548485.1 uncultured Chryseobacterium sp.
CCCTTCTCCGTGCGAGCTTCCATCTCAAGTTCTTGAATGCCTCCGCTAGCCTGAGATTGAAATTATCGCGGTAGGTCATCAACGAGGTCGGACCGGCATAAATGTGCCATTTTCCTGGGATGCCAGTTCTTAGAGCATAAGAACCGGATTTCCATGCAGCGATATTGTGTTGAATCATGGCGCATCTTTCTTGAATGGCTTTGGCAAGTGATTGTATGCTTGATTGGACGTTAACTGCGGCTCTGCCGACTCTTGGGAAGAGAATCTCGTGATTCTTCTTAGTCTGGATAATCGCCTTTGCTGGATCTCTTTCGTCGTCAGTTGCGGGTACGAATAGAACCCTGCTCTTAGCGCCAATGAAATTCTTGGTCTGCTTAGAATTGAGTGGATTGCCCTTCCATGGCGCAAAATGCGGAAGGTGTTCGCCTGAGTACACATCGAGTGTGCCATCGGCAGTGCTAACAACGCCTATGAAGAAGGGCATGTCGAGATTATTGAAGTAGTCCATTTTCGATTGATTGGTTTCGATGCTTCTCCGATTGCTCTTTATCTGTATGGCGAACGGGTTCTTCGGAATTAGGTGTTTCCTGTCCATGGTCTCGAACAGGGTACAATAGAAGTCGATGCCGATATCGTCTGCGACAACGAATGGTCGTGCAACGAAGGCGAATTGATGTAGTATGCAGAGGGCGAGATTCTCTGCATGCCATCCTTGACGGAAGGGCAGTTGGTCTTTCATTGTTGGTTGGGATTTGAGCTTCGGCTAGCCTTGAGCCATCCTGACGGGCCGCCCCAGGAACTCCCACTTGAACCACAGCTCGAATCCGGGGTCGAGGAAGGCATAGCCGGTGGGCGTGCGCTCGATGAGGTCCTTGCCTTCGAGGGCGTCGCGGGTCTTGGTCACGTTGCGCGGGGTGCCCAGGCGGTACTGCTGCATCACGGCGACGCTGGTGAGCTGGCTCTCGCCGCTGGCCACGGCTTTGAGCAGGTTGATGGCGGTGGCGCTCAGCCCTTCGCAGGTGAGCTGGTACAAGGGCGTGTTGGCCCGCATCACCAATTGCAAGGCGCTCTCCAGGCCGTGCGCATCCACCTTGCGTTTCGAGACTGACCAGGTGAAGTGGGCCAACTGCTGCACGTACCAGCTATGGCAGCCCATGGTGCGCGCGATCGCTTCGGCCAGTTCCGGCGTGATGCGCTTGCCGCCCGCCGCGAAGCGCTTCACCAGCCACGGCGTCCAATGCTCCAGGGCGATGCGCTCCAGCCAGAGGATGTCGCCGAAGCGGTAGAAGGGCTTGTCGCTGGCGTCGAAGAGGCCGGCCATCATGTGCCGCTTGCTGCCGTAGAGCACGTAGCTCACGTGCTTGTGCCGCTGCCAATGGGCGCGCATGAGCTTCTGCAGGCGCAGGTCGCCTTCCCAGCCCTCGAGGTTCTGGAACTCATCGATGCATACCATCAGCCGGAGCCGTCGCGCCTCGGCGATGCGCTCGGCCAGGTCGAGCACCTCGCCCGGATGGCGCCGCGCCTCCTTCCAGTCGAAGCTCACGCTCACCTGTCCGTCGAGCTCATTGCCAAGGGAGATGCGCGGCACCAGCTGCTTGAAGAACGCCTTCGCCGTGCGTGCCTGTTCCTCCCACTTGGTGCTGGTAGCCGCGAGCACGGCGCGTGTGAGCTCTTCCAGGAAGCCCTCGAAGCTGGGGCAGGTGAACATGTCGAGGATGGCCACGCGCGCGTTCTTGCGCTCCTGGCGCAGCTCGATGGCCGCCTGCTCCACCAGGGAGCTCTTGCCCCAGCGGCGCGGGCTGATCAGGATGGTGTTGACGCCCGAGGCCATGTTGAGCTTCAGGCGCTGCAGGTCGTCGCGCCGGTTGTTGAAGCCCTCCCGGTTCACCGTGGAGCCGAAGGCGAAGGGCGAATCCTGTTCGTCCGCTGGGTCGAGCATGCCGCGAATGTAGGGTGCCAATTGGTATTATACCAATAGGTATTATACCTATGGGTATAAATCTATCGATCCCGGGATCAGCTTTCCTTCGCGACCAATTCAATCCATGCGCTCCCTCCTCCTTGTCATCGCGCAGTTCGCCTGCATCGGCGCGCTCGCGTTCGGCGGCGCGTGGCAATTGCCGTGGTGGTCCTGGGCCATTTTCGGAGCGGGCTTGCTTGTCCTGTTCTGGGCCGCCCTATCGCTCGGCGGCAGCAACCTCACCGTGATGCCCGATCCGCGCGCCGGCAACACGATCAGCGTGCGCGGCATCTACCGGTTCGTGCGCCACCCCATGTACACGGCGGTGCTGCTGTGCGGTGCGGCGCTGGCCCTCGGTGCGCCCAGCACGACACGTTCGCTGGCGCTCACGGCCTGCCTCATCGTGCTGCTGCTGAAGATCCGGCACGAGGAGTCGTTGCTGGCCAACCGCCATCCGGACTACGACGAGCGCATGCGTGGCATCAAGCGCTTGCTGCCCGGGGTGTGGTAGCGCATTCGCCACCGGCTGCGCGCATACGGCCAAGACCGTCACGCGCAAGCGGCGCATGCTCATCACTCACCTGGATGCGTCGCCGCTTGGATCAAGGGCTCGTAGCGGCCCCTTGGCGCAACGAACCAGCGCCGATCCAGCCAAGCCTCATCCAGGATATCCCAGCGGCGGAAGATGAAGCGTTCGAGCGCGTCGCGCACATCCGGCGAGTCCAGGTCCTGCTGCGTGATGAGCGATACGGTGGCCGAAGGGCCATCCTTCGCGGAGAGCAGGAGGCTCTCCACCGAGGTGGACCATGAGCGGTCGATCGCATCGTGGCCCGATCCGAACGAGACCGGTGCGGGCACGATGGCCTTGCTCCAGCCCAGCGCGCGGGCCTGAGCGATCTCGTCGCGGATCAGCCGGGTGCGCTCGGCATAGCAAGGGGCCACGCGCTCGGCTTGCGCCACGCGGTAGCCGATGGCCAGCGCCAGCAAGCCGAGCGCGGCGGCGCGCCAACGCGTTTCCGTGAGCACCGCGACGCCCATCGTGATCATGACCCAGGCGACCAGCGCGAAGTTCACCTGCTCACGGTACCGGTCGTGCACGAAGCCCGGGAGCTTCAGCAGCACCACCGCGGCCATCGCCGTAAGCAAACCGCCGAACAGGAGGGCTTCGCGCTTCTTTCCGCTGCGGAGGAGCGCGATGAGGGCGAAGGCGGCGAGGAGGATCGCATCCGGATAGTGTCGCAGGGCATAGCGCGCTGCATCGATCAGCACCGCCGGGGCGAAGGACTCGCTGATCGCCTCCGGATCCGACAGCTTACTCAGGAAGGAGAGGTGGTCCTTCTCGTAGGGCGTGAGCGTGGCGGCGTGCAGCAGCGATTGCGCCGCGAGCACAGCCGCGAGCAGCAGCGCCAGCCGGCCTTCCTTCCACACCTGCACCAGCAGGAGCGCGCCCACGGCCAGCACCGCGCCGAATAGGTGGCTGCTGGCAACCACGAAGAGCAGGACCGCTGCGGCGCCCTGCCTGGCCGCAGGGCCCAGGTGCGCTGCGCGGAGCACGCTCAGGAGCAGGATCAGCAGGTCCGCGCCGTAGTACAGCTCGAACATGGGGCAGAAGAGCCCGTGCGTGAGACCCACGAGATGCAGGCCGCAGAGCGCCACGGCAGCCATCGGGTCGCGCAGCACGCGCCAGGCGATGAGCAGGCACGCGCCCAGCCAAACCACATTGTTCAGCGAATGCAGCAGGATCAAGGCTGGCATGCCGAGGCCCAGCTTCGCGCCTGCCAGCGGCAGCACCTGCGCGAAGGCCAGCACCCATCGCCCGTGCTCGATGCGGAACGCGCCCTCGTTGATCACGCGCGCCAGGTAGTAGCCGCTATCCGCATAGAGCCGCTCATCGGCGAAGCGCCAGGCGAAGGCCCCCAGGTAGGTGAGGGCGGCGAAGGTCAGCAGGCGCAGGGCGATGCCCGCGGACCGGAGGTGCTGCGCGGCGCCTGTTTCCATGCCGGTGAATGTAACGGGGCCATGGCGCATGGTACTTTTCCGCGGTGCAGCCGCTGCTCGAAAGCCCCATCGAGTACCTCAAGGGCGTGGGCCCGCAGCGGGGCGAGCTGCTGCGCAAGGAACTCGGCATCGCCACCTTCGGCGACCTCCTCTTCCACTTCCCGTTCCGCTACATCGACCGCAGCCGCTTCCACACGGTGCGCGAGGTGCTTGGCGAACCAGAAGCGCATCCGCAGGTGCAGCTGCGCGGCCGCATCGGCCCGCCGCGCATCGCAGGCGAGAAGCAGGGTCGCCGGCTGGTGGCCACGCTCACCGACGGCACGGGATCCTTGGAGCTCGTCTGGTTCAAAGGCATCCGCTGGGTGCAGCAGGCGCTGCGGCCCGGCGAGGAGTACATCGTCTTCGGCCGCGCCGCCAGCTTCAAGGGGAAGGCCAACCTGGCGCATCCCGAGCTGGAGCTGGCCTCCACCTGGGAGGGCGGGCTCGAAGCGGCGCTGCAGCCGGTGTACAGCACCACCGAGAAGCTCGTGGCCCGTGGGCTCACCAGCCGCGCCATCTGGAAGCTGCAGAAGGCCCTGCTGCCGCAGATCGGCGGCCAACTCCCCGAGAACCTCAGCGCCGAGCTCATCCAATGGCTCGGCGGCATCAGCCGTGAGGAGGCCATGCGGCAGGTGCATGCCCCATCCGATGCGCAACGGCTCGAGGCGGCGCGGCGCAGGCTCAAGTTCGAGGAGCTCTTCTTCATCCAGCTGGGCCTGCTGCGGCAGAAGCAGCTCACCCAGCAGCAGGTGCGCGGCCATGTGTTCGCGCAGGTGGGCGATCTGCTTAGCCGATTCCACGAGCAGCACCTGCCCTTCCCCCTCACCGGCGCGCAGAAGCGGGTGGTGAAGGAGATCCGCAAGGACCTGGGCAGCGGCCACCAGATGAACCGCCTGCTGCAGGGCGATGTGGGCAGCGGCAAGACGCTGGTGGGCCTGCTCAGCATGCTCATCGCGCTCGGCAATGGCTTCCAGGCCGCGCTCATGGCGCCCACGGAGATCCTCGCGCAGCAGCACTTCGCCACGCTCTCGCGCATGCTCGAGGGCATGCCCGTGGTGGTGCGCCTCCTCACCGGCAGCACCCGGCAGGCCGAGCGCAAGAGCCTGCTCAACGCCCTGCGCCTGGGCGAGGTGCACATCATCGTGGGCACGCACGCGCTGCTCGAGGACCGCGTGCAGTTCCAGCGGCTCGGCCTCGTGGTCATCGATGAGCAGCACCGCTTCGGCGTGGCCCAGCGCGCCCGCCTCTGGGCCAAGAGCGAGGTGCCGCCCCACGTGCTGGTGATGACCGCCACGCCCATCCCCCGCACGCTGGCCATGACGCTCTACGGCGACCTCGATACCAGCATCATCGACGAGCTGCCGCCCGGCCGCAAGCCCATCCGCACCGTGCACCGCTTCGACAGCGCGCGCAACGCCGTCTTCGGCTTCCTCGAGGAGGAGATCGCCAAGGGCCGCCAGGTCTATGTGGTGTACCCGCTCATCGAGGAGAGCGAGAAGAGCGACCTGAAGCACGTGATGGACGGCTTCGAGAGCCTCAGTCGGCGCTTCCCGCTGCCGCGCTACGCCGTGGGCATCGTGCACGGGCGGCTCGACAATGCCACCAAGGACTATGAGATGACGCGATTCAAGAAGGGCGAGACCAGCATCCTGGTGAGCACCACCGTGATCGAGGTGGGCGTGGATGTGCCCAATGCCAGCGTGATGGTGATCGAGAACGCCGAGCGCTTCGGCCTATCGCAGCTGCACCAGCTGCGCGGGCGCGTGGGGCGCGGGGCCGAGCAGAGCTTCTGCATCCTCATGACGGGCGACAAGCTCTCGGCCGACGCGCGCACGCGCCTGGAGACCATGGTGCGCACCAACGACGGATTCCAGATCGCCGAGACGGACCTGCGGCTGCGCGGTCCAGGCGACTTGCTGGGCACGCAGCAGAGCGGGCTGCCGCAATTGCGCATCGCCGACCTGGTGGAGGATCAGGAGCTGCTCGCGAGCGCGCGGCAGGCGGCGCAGCGCATGCTCGATGCCGATCCCGCGCTGGCCGATCCGCGCCATGCGCCCATCGCGCGCGCGCTGGCCGAGCGGAAGCACGAGGTGGCGTGGGGCCGCATCAGCTGACGCGCTCAGGTGCGCAGCTCGGCCTTCCGCCGGAGCTCCTCCGGGTCGAGCACGTGGCGCAGGCAGCCGGCCGCGATGAGCCATTGGCCCGCTGCATAGGTGAGCAGTACGCTCCAGCCCGCATGGCTTACCGGGCGCATGAAGCGGCTGGTGGCCAAAATGCTGTCCGAGGCGATGAAGAGCAGCGCGCCCGCCAGCACCATGAGGTAGCTGGGCAGGAAGGTGCGGCCGAAGCGCAGCGCCGCCATGATGCCCATGATGGAGATGGCCGCGGCATAGATGCCCACGGGCACCAGCACCTGCTCATCCACCTGGCCGAGCAGCTCCATGCCGAAGAGCGCGCCGAACGCGGCGATGGGCGCAGCGATGAAGATGCCCACGAGCAGGCCGGGGTTGGGCCCCGCATCGGCGATGTTCTGCCCGAAGCCCATGGCATAGCACAGCTGCGCGATCAGGAAGGCGCCCAGGCCGATGACGAAGTAGAACTGGTCCAGGTGGTCGAACATGAGGGCGATGTCGCCGATGAGCGCGAAGAAGAGGCCCGCCTGCACCAGCAGCGTGAAGCGGTCGCCATAGCGCCGGCTGCTGAAGAAGAACCAGCTGCCGAGCACCACCATCATCATCGGCTTGCAAGCGTACACCAGGCCATGGCGCCCGGTGAGCTCGCCTGCGATGGCGCCGCCTGTGGCCGCCGCGTACACGGCGCCGTTCACCCAGGGATCCTTCAGCAGGCGCATGGGCCGCCAATTTAGCCGCGCGCTTCAGCGGTGGGCGCCCGCCCGCCCAATCGCCGTCCGGCGAGGAAGAGGTGCAGGTTCGAGCCGACGAGCAACGCCGCTGCCAGCGCCAGCACCCAGGTTCCGCTCCCCAGCGCGGCCACCACCAGCGCGCCTGTCAGCGCCACGCGCAGCGCCTCGCTCCACAGCGCCCAGCGGCGCCCCTCGAGCAGCACCCCCAGGTTCATCACCCACAGCACGATCAATCCGGCCAGCGCCCATTGCAGCCAGGCATCCAGCGCCTGTTGGCGGAAGAGGAAGCCCGTGGTGACGGCCAGCAGCAGCAAGAACTGCGCGGCCACGTAGCCGAGCACCAGGCCGGGCACCTGCGTGTCGTACTTGCGGTAGGTGGCGCGGTCCTTCGCGCGTGGGCCCTCGAAGCCGCCCAGATCGGCGGGCTTCCAGCCCGGCGGCTTCAGGAACACCAGCAGCTTGTCTTTCCATGACCGGGTCTGGTCGGCCCAGCGCAGCAGGTCGCCCCAGTAGTGGAAGTTGGCCGTGAGCGGGTCCCAGCGCGAGAGCGGCGTGGTGATGCCATAGACCGGCTCCTCCTCCTCGCGCTGGAAGGTGCCGAAGAGCTTGTCCCAGATGATGAGCGTGCCGGCGTGGTTGCGGTCGATGTACTTCGGGTCGCTGCCGTGGTGCACGCGGTGGTGGCTGGGCGTGTTGAAGAGCCACTCGAAGGGGCCCATGCGCCCGATGGCCTGGGTGTGGATCCAGAACTGGTAGAGCGTGACGAAGGCGCCCACCGTGACGATCACCACCGGATGCACGCCCAGCAGCGCCACGGGCACGTAGAACCAGAAGCTGAAGAGCCCCTGCCACCAGCTCTGGCGCAGCGCCACGCTCAGGTTGTACTCCTCGCTCTGGTGGTGAACGATGTGCGCGGCCCAGAGGAAATTCACCTCATGGCTCAGGCGGTGGAACCAGTAGTAGAGCAGGTCCACCAGCAGGAAGGCGAGCAGCCAGGTGAGCGGCGTGCTGGGCAGGGTGAAGAGCCGCCACTGGTCGTAAACCGCCAGGTACACGGCGAAGATGCCCGCCTTGGTGAAGGCGCCCACCACCTGCGAGCCGATGCCGCAGCCCAGGTTGGCCACGAAGTCGTTGAAGCGATAGACCTTCCTGTGCGTCCACGCGCTCCATGCCAGCTCCAGGCCCATGAGCACGAAGAAGAGCGGGATGGCGAGGACGATGTACTCCATGCGGCAGGCGAAATTACCCGCCGGTATCTTCGCCGCCCTTCCACCCGCCGCATGCGCATCTCCTGGAACTGGCTCCTTCAGCATGTCGAAACCGACCTCACGCCGCAGCAGGCCGCCGAGGTGCTCACCAGCACTGGCCTTGAGGTGGAGAGCGTGGAGCCCTACGAGCCCGTGAAGGGCATGCTGCAGGGCGTGGTGGTGGGCCACGTGCTGGAGTGCGTCAAGCATCCCGATGCCGACCGGCTCAGCCTCACCGTGGTGGATGTGGGCCTGGGCGAGCCTTTGCGCATCGTGTGCGGCGCGCCAAACGTGGCGGCCGGCCAGAAGGTGCTCGTGGCCACGGTGGGCGCCACGCTCAACATGAGCGATGGAACCAGCATCACCATCAAGAGGAGCAAGATCCGAGGGCAGGAGAGCAATGGCATGATCTGCGCGGAGGATGAATTGGGCCTGAGCCAGAGTCACGCCGGCATCCTGGTGCTCGCCGCCGATGCCGTACCTGGCACGCCAGCCGCGCAGCAGCTCGGCCTCACCAGCGACCATGTGCTCGAGATCGGCCTTACACCCAATCGCACCGATGCCATGGGCCATGCCGGCGTGGCGCGCGACCTCATCGCCGCGCTCAACCACCGGCGCGGGCTGAGCCTGGAACTGAAGCTGCCCGACGTTTCGGCCTTCGCGCAGGACGATGATGCGCGCAGCACGGCGGTGGAGGTGCGCGATGCCTTCGCCTGCCCGCGCTATGCGGGCGTCACGCTCACCCAGGTGAAGGTGGGCCCCTCGCCGAAATGGCTGCAGGACCGCCTGCTGGCCATCGGCCTGAAGCCGATCAACAACGTGGTGGATGCCACCAACTACGTGCAGCACGAGCTGGGCCAGCCGCTGCACGCCTTCGATGCCGATCGGCTCTCAAGTGGCCGTATTGTCGTGCGCATGGCCGCTGCAGGCGAGCCCTTCGTCACCCTCGATGGCAGGGAGCGCAAGCTCGACGCGGCCGATCTGGTGATCGCCGACGCGGAGAAGCCCGCCTGCATCGCCGGGGTCTTCGGCGGCGCGGCCAGCGGCGTGAGCGATGTTACCACGGCGGTCTTCCTGGAGAGCGCCTGCTTCGAGGCCTCCACCATACGGCGCACGGCGCGGCGCCACGGACTGAATACCGACGCCTCGTTCCGCTTCGAGCGCGGCGTGGATCCGGAGATCACCGTCTATGCCCTCAAGCGCGCGGCGCTGCTCGTGAAGGAGATCGCCGGCGCGCGCATCTCATCGCCGGTGATCGATATCGACCACGGGCGCAGGAGCCGCGCCGAGGTGAAGCTCGGCTTCCATCACGTGCATGCGCTCACCGGCGTTCACATCCCGGCCGATCAGGTGGTGCGCATCCTGGAGGGGCTCGATTTCCGCGTGATGGATCGCAATGCGCAGGGCATCACCGTGCAGGTGCCGGCTTACCGCGTGGATGTATCGCGCCCCGCCGATGTGATCGAGGAGGTCCTGCGCATCCACGGCTTCGATCAGGTGCCGTTGCCCCACCGATTGATGGTGCCGCCGGTGATCCCCGGCCCGCTCACGATCGACCGCCTGCGGCAGCACCTCGGCGCGCACCTGGCCGCGCGCGGCTTCCGCGAGGCCATGACGCCTTCCTTGGTGAGCGCTGCGCGCGCCCTGGCCGCCACCGGTGATGAGGCCGCGCTCATCCGCCTGAGCAATCCGCTCAGCTCGGAGCTCGATGCGCTGCGCCCCACCATGCTGCACGGCCTGCTGGGCACGGTGGCGCGCAACCTCAACCGGCAGGCGCGCGACCTGCGCTTCTTCGAGCACGGCCGCGTCTATGCTGCCGCCGCCGAAGGTTCGAAGGAGACCGAGGCCCTCGCGATCGCCATCACCGGCAAGCGCTGGCTGGAGAGCTGGCGCAGCACGGACCGCTCCACCGAGCGCGCCGATGCCCAGGAGGAGCTGGAGCTGTTGCTTCGCGCATTGGGCTTGCTCGCCGCCGCGCGATGGAGGGATACGGAGCACGCGCTGCTCGACGAGGCGGCCGAACTCGGGGTGAATGGCGCGCGCCTGGGCGTGCTCGGCCGCGTGAAGGCCGCTGAGCTGCGGGCAGCGGATGTGGGCCAGGCGGTGTTCTTCGCGGAGCTTGATATGGACGCGCTGCTGAACGCCTGCCGTGGCGTGGCCGGTGGCTTCGTGGAGCTGCCGAGGCACCCTGCGGTGCGCCGCGACCTGAGCCTGCTGCTGCCCGCCGACGCGCGCTTCGAGCACCTGCGCGCCATCGCCTTCAAGGCCGAGCGCAAGCTGCTGCGCGAAGTGGGCCTCTTCGACGTCTATCAAGGCGATAAGCTGCCCGCCGACAAGATGAGCTACGCCCTCAGCTTCATCCTGCGCGACGAGGAGCGCACGCTCACCGATGAGCAGGTGGATAAGGCGATGGGGCGCATCCGCACTGCCTTGGAGCAGGAAGCCGGCGCGCAGCTGCGCGGCTGACCGCGCCTATCGCAGCTTATAGCTCAGGCTCAAGAGCGCGCCGTAAGCCTCGCTGCGCCGCGCGATCACTGGACCGTTAATCGCATCCATCAATTGGCCGCGCGCCATCGGCTCGATGCCCACGCTCCATGCACTGTTGAAACGGTAGCGCGCGTAGGCGCGCGCGCTCCAGCCCAGCGACCATTGGCGCACCACGGCATCGCGCACCGGTTGGTCCAGCTCATCGTTCTCCGAAGGAAGGCTGCCGCTGCGCGCCGTGAGCAGGCTGATGGACGGCCCTCCGCGAATGCCGAAGCTCCAGCGGCCCTGCACCAGATGCCCATCGAGCAGCAAGGGCAGCTCCAGGTAGCTGGTGCGCACCGCATGGGAGCGGGCGGCGCGGATGCTCACGACCGAGGTTGAATCGTACCGCGAGGCGAGCACTTGCACCGTGGTGCTCGCATTGAAGCCCGTGTGCACCACCTGGCCGCCGATGGTGTCTGTGCCGGTGATGATGAGGATGGTGGTGTCGATCGATTGCAGGAACCAGTTGCGCGTGACCTCCCATGCCTGCGTGCGCTGCGCCGGCGTGGCGAAGCGATCGGCATAGGTGGCGTGGTGCAGTCCGAAGCCGATGCCCAGGTTGCGGCCCATGCGCATACACTCCGCGCCGAAGGCCCATGTTTGCTGCGGATCGCCAGTGAGCTGATCATGGCGTCCGCTCGTGTAGCGGCTCAGGGTGCGCTGCGCCCCAGCGAACACGGTGATCTCCCAAAGGCTGCGCGGCGTGATCAGCGGCTGGAGCGCGGCTGGGACCTCGGGCTCCACGGCGATGGAATCGGAGGCCTGAGCTGCTGGCTCAGCGGGGTCCGCCGCTGCATGTCTTGTTTCCGTGCTGGGCGCTGCGTTTTGCCCATCCAGCGCCTGGTCAACAGCGGTGTCGTTGGCAGCAACGCTAACGTCAGTCACTGCCTGCGCGCTGGTCGGTTCATCGCGTTCATCCCATGGCGCTTCGAGGCGCGCGGAATTGGCGAAGGCTGGATCGGCTGCATCTTGTGCTGCACGTGATTCGCCGGGCTCTTTTGGCTTGAGCGTGGGAGGATCATCACCGGCGATATCCCGACCAGGATCCTGCGTTGCGCTTGATGGCTCTGCATCGCCTTGCGATGCGCCGCTTGCCGGGCTCGTAGGAACGGTTGCCGGTTGCAACGGCAAGGATGAAGGTGAGGTGACGCTGAAAGATGAGCGGTTCACGCTAGTTGCGGGTTCCGGCCTTGAAGCAGGTTCGGCTGGAATGGCCCGCATCGCATTGGGCCGGGCTTCATCGGGCATCGCTGGTGCTTTTCCGGCAGCCGCGATCTCAGTGGCTACGGCGGCGTCCTCTTCCGAAGCTGCGGTGCTGGCGGCTTCGCGTTCGACGGAGGTGGGCGTAGCGCCAGCGCCAATCGAATGTGCGAGCTCCTGTTGCTGCGGCGCGCTGGGCCACAGCAGCCAGGCGATGAAGGCGAGCGGGACCAGACCCAGCAGGTACCAGGCGCCTCTGCGCTGGCTGCGTTGGCTGGCGATGCCTTGCTGCGCGCGCTGCCATGCGGCCTCATCGAAGGGGAAGGCGCGCGCTTCCAGCTTGTCGAATTGCTCGTTCAGGTTCATGGCATCGCGGTCTTTTCGTGGATGGTGGCAAGCCGGGCTATGGCCTGCCGAAGGACTTGGCGGGCGTGGCTCACGTGCCACTTGCTGGTGCCCTCGCTGATGCCCAGCATGGTGGCGATCTCCTGATGGCCGTAACCATCGATGGCGAAGAGGTTGAACACCCTGCGCGACATGTCGGGCACGCGCTCGAGCAGCTCGGCGAAGGCGTCCGCATCCATCTGCTTCAAGTAATCATTCACATCGGTTAGGGCGCTCTCATCCAGCGGTGCATCGAGCGATTCGGTCTCGCGGCGCTGCTTCTCCTGGCGGTGGCTGTCGATCACGGTGTTGATCATGATGCGGCGGGTCCAGAGCTCGAAGGGCACCTCGGGGCGGCGCTTGCCCAGGTTCGTGAGGATCTTCAGGAAGCCTTGGTTCATGCGGTCCAGGGCATCGTCGCGGTTGCGCTCGTAGCGGCTGCAGATGGCCATCATCTGCCCGTACAGGGCGCGGTACAGCTCGTACTCCGCCTTGGGCTCCCGCTTGAGGCAGCGCTCTATGAGGCTCTCGTGGATCATCACCGTTGCGCCGAAGGGCGCCCTCCGGCCGGAGGACGCCCTTCAGGCGGCAAGAGGATGCTTCAATGCTTCACGAAGCGGATGTTCATCAGGTTGTCGCCGCTGCCGATGCGGAGCACGTACATGCCGGGCACCAGATGCGCCGCGCCAAGGTCGATGCGGTTGGCGCCGCGGGTGAAGGCCAGGTTCTCCTGGTGCAGCACGCGGCCGTTGAGGTCGATGATGCTCAGTGGGGTAGTGCCGCTCGCCGTGCTGCGGAAGCTCAGATTGAGCGCGTCGGTCACGGGGTTCGGCCAGAGGCGCTCATCGGCGAAGGCCGGCTCGCTGATGCCCATGGGCAGCTGATTGAGCACGCGGATAGTGAAGCCGCTGCGCACCACGCCCACTTCCGGCGCCATGCCTTCATAGAAGCCATCGCCATCGATGCTCACGCTGTCGCAGTAGATGCTGGTGCAGCCCGCTGCATCGCTCATGGTGAGGCAGAGGCTGTACGGACCGCTGTTCCCATACACATGCGTGGGGTAGGGGTCGGTGCTGGTGCTGCCATCGCCGAAGCTCCAGAGGAACTGGAAGGGGCTCACGCCGGTGCTCAGATTCCACACCCAGAGCTCATAAGGGATCGGAGTGGCACCGCCATTCGGGTTCAGGCTGTCGATCTCGTAGGCCTGGAAGACCCAGAAGCCGGCTTGGCAGCCGATGGTGCTGATGTTGCATTCGCAATCAGGGCCCCAAGTGCCAGCCTCGCCGGTTGCGGGGTCCTGGCAGGGCGTTCCCGGCATGTTGGGGCCGTTCACGATGCCCAGGCAGTCGGTGAGGCTGGTGCCGCTCGTATCGCAAACGCAGCTGCTGTTCCACGTTCCGGTGATGACGATGCCACCGCCCATGAACAAGCAAGGGGTGCCGGGCATGGCAGGGCCGCCGACCACCCCCTCGCAATCCATGATGCCATTCACGATGCACTCGCAATTCGCGCTCCAGATACCAGTGGCGCCGTTGGGGGTGGAGCAGGCCGTACCGGGTTGCGCGGGGCCATTCGGCACGCCCTCGCAATCGAGGTTGCCGCCATTGGCGATGCAGGTGCAATCCGAGCTCCAGGTGCCGGGCAGGCCCAGGAAGGTCGTGCAGGCCGTGCCGGGCAGGGCGCTGCCGCCGGGCACGCCCAGGCAATCCATCGGCGCGCCGCCGCAGTTGAAGATCACGGAAACCGCCGTGCTATCCAAGGCCGGAGGCACCTGGTACTGCACCACCTGCGATTGTACGGCACCCAGGCAGGGCACGCTCACGATGAAGCCGCCGCCCTGCGATTGCATGTTCAGTGTGACGGTGAAGCTGCAGCTGGGCGGCAGCACCGGCACATCGATGTCGATGGCCGGCAGGGTGCTGGGCATCGTGGCGATGTTCACATAGGAGTTGCCATTGCAGCCGGAAACCGTGCCTGAAATGGTAACGGAGTAAGGCTGCTGGGCCAGGGCGGCGAGGCTGCCCACGAGGGCGGCGGTCATCGCCAAAGAGCGGAAAGCGTGTTTCATGGAGTGAAGTTCGGTTGTTAGGCGTTCACTGCCATACACGGACGAGGACCCGTCGGGGTTGGGTGCCCCGGAGGATTCAGCCCAAGGCCCCGTCGATCACCGCGTCATCCGCATCGTTCGGCAGGGTCACCTTCAGCAGCGGGGTGCGCTTCATCTCCTGCTCGATGCTCCACACCGCGTTGGGGTTGCGGGCCCAGGCGCGGCGCGCGATGCCGTTGTTCACGTCCCAATGCAGCATGCTCTTCAGGCGGCGGTCGCTGTCGGCGCTGCCGTCGAGCACCATGCCGAAGCCGCCGTTGATCACCTCGCCCCAACCCACGCCGCCGCCGTTGTGCAGGCTGATCCAGGTGGCGCCACGGAAGGCATCGCCCACGAAGTTCTGCACGGCCATGTCGGCGGTGAAGCGCGAGCCGTCGCGGATGTTGCTGGTCTCGCGGTAGGGGCTGTCGGTGCCGCTCACGTCGTGGTGGTCGCGGCCCAGCACGATGGGCGCGCCGATCTCGCCGCGTTTGATCGCTTCGTTGAAGGCCTGCGCGATGCGGATGCGGCCCTCACTATCGGCGTATAGGATGCGCGCCTGGCTGCCCACCACCAGCTTGTTC
>CAZJTB010000015.1:0-713 GCA_964548485.1 uncultured Chryseobacterium sp.
CGGAACATCTCGTTCTCGCCCTCATTCGATCCCGGGCAATTGTTGTTGCAGGCATCAACCAGTACGCTCTCGATCTCCAGGCATTTCGTGGGGATCTGGGCCCAGGCGCCCAAGCAGCAGGCCCATGCCAGCAAGGTGGTCCCAAGGTTCAATCGCGCCTGCATGCTTGCCACCGCCCGTTGCTCTGCTGGGACAAATGTCGGGCAGGAAGGTTCGATGCGCCGCGCTCCAGCGGTCGAGGCCCGGCGATGCGGAGGCGAATCGGGATCAGCGCGCATAGGGCACCGCATCCAATCCGCTGCGGTGGCCGGCGCGGAAGAGCAGGTCGCCGGCCATGGCGATCATGGCCGCATTGTCCGTGCAGAAGGCGAGGGGCGGCACATGCAGGCGCCAGCCTTCGCGGGCCGCCAGCGCCGCGGCCTCGGCGCGCAGGTGGCTGTTCGCGCTCACGCCCCCGGCCAGGCCGATATCGGCCACGCCGTGCCTGCGTGCGGCTTCGCGCAATTTGGCGAGCAGGTCGGCTACGATGCGGTGCTGAAGGGATGCGCACAGGTGCGGCAGTTCGCGGCTGATGAAATCAGCATGGCCCGATGCGCCGGCGCGCACCCGGTTCGCGAAAGCGGTCTTGATGCCGCTGAAGCTCATGTCGAGGCCGGGCACGTCGGGCGTGGGCAGTGGGTGGCGCAGCGGGTCGCCGTTGCGCGCGTGGCGAT
>CAZJTB010000015.1:734-14609 GCA_964548485.1 uncultured Chryseobacterium sp.
GTAGGGGAGCCCGAGCACCTTGGCGCCCTTGTCGAAGGCCTCGCCGGCCGCATCGTCGAGGGTGGTGCCTACCACCGCCATGTCCAGCGGCGAGCGCACGAGCACCAATTGGGTGTGGCCGCCGCTCACCGTGAGGTTGATGAAGGGGAAGCGCGGAGGGGTATCCGCATCGGTCTGGCGGATGAAATGCGCGAGCACATGCGCCTGCACATGATTCACGCCCACCAAGGGCTTGCCCAGCGCCTGGGCGAAGGAGCGCGCGAAGCACGCGCCCACGAGCAGCGCGCCGATGAGGCCGGGCCCCTGGGTGAAGGCCACCGCATCGATGGATCCGGCCTCAACGCCCGCCTGGCGCAGGGCCTCCTGCACGGTGGGCACGATGTGCTCCTGATGCGCGCGGCTGGCCAGCTCCGGCACCACGCCGCCCCAGCGCGCATGCACATCCTGGCCCGCCACCACATTGCTGAGCACGCGCCCATCGGCGAGCACCGCAGCGGCGGTATCGTCGCACGAGCTCTCGATGCCGAGGACGATGAGGGGCCGGTGGTGCATGCAGCGGCGGCTACTTTTGGGCGATCGGCCCGGTGATCGCATGGGCCGCGGGCAAAGAAAGGGCCCCTGACCGCCGCACGCACATATCCCCGGATGCGCCGCATCCTGCGCTGGAGCGGACGTGCCGTGATCGTTGCGCTGCTGCTGTTCATCGTGGCCGGGTGCCTGCTGCTCATCCCCGCCGTGCAGAGCGCCCTGGCCTCGCGTCTCGCGCGGTGGGCCTCGGAGCGCACCGGAGCCGATATCCGCATCGGGCGCGTAGCCGCCACCCTGGATGGCGCGGTGGCCTTGCAGGAGGTCTTCGTCGGCGACCTGCGCGGCGACACCCTCTTCTGGGTGCCCGAGCTGCAGCTCAAAGGCCTGCGCGTGCATCCGCGCCGCCACCTGCTGCGGCTGTCGTCGCTGGAGCTGGATGGGGCCCGCTTCAAGCTGGCCACGGCCGAAGGCGATGAGCGGAGCAACCTCACCCTGCTGCTGGAGAAGCTCGCCTCCGAGGAAGACAGCACGGCTTCTCCCGAATGGACCATCCGCTGCGACCGCTACCGCATCGACCGCTTCCACTTCAGTTTCCACGATGCCAACGATGCGGTGGATCCGTTCGGCGTTGACTTCAAGCACATCGCGATACCGGATGCGGTGATCAGCGGTCATTCGCTGGCCGTGGTGGGCGATAGCATCAGCGCGATGCTGGAGGGCCTGAGCCTCACCGAGCGCAGCGGCCTGCGCATCGAGCACCTGGGCGGGCAAGCCTCCGTGAGCGGGCAGGGCATCGTGATCGAGGAGCTCGACCTGCGCACGCCGCGGTCGCGCGTGGATGGCCGGCTGGCCATGAGCGCCGATGGCTGGGCCTCGTTCAGCGAGTTCACCGATGAGGTGGCCCTGCGGTTCGATCTGGCGCCCTCGCGACTCAACTTCTCCGACATCGCCTGGTTCGCGCCGGAGCTGCGCGGCATCGATTTCCCCGTCGAGGTCAGCGGAAAGGTGCGCGGCACCATCGCCGAGCTGAAGGGCCGCGAGCTAAGGATCGCCTTCGGCAAGGAGAGCCGATTCGCCGGATCGGCCGAGCTCATGGGCCTTCCGCGCATCGATGAGACCTTCATGCTCATCGACGTGGATGCCATGCGCACCACCATCGACGACCTGCAGCGCGTGCCGGTGCCGCCCTTCGCCTCGGGCGATCTGCTGCAACTACCGGCCGAGCTGAAGCCGCTGGGCCGCATCGACCTCGATGGCCGGTTCACCGGCTTCCTGCGCGCCTTCACGGCCAACGGCCGGGCCGCCACGCAGCTGGGCGTGGTGCGCACGAACGTCTCCTACGAGCGCGACACCATCACGCACAGGGCAGCCATCAGCGGGCGGGTGGCCACCGAGCGCTTCGATCTGGCGCCCATCGCAGGCACCCGGCTGGTGGGCCCGCTCACCTCCAACGTGCGCGTGAAGGCGCTGGGGCGCGACCTGCGCACCATGTCGGTGGAGCTCGATGGCGAGATACCCCTGCTCACGATCAACGGGCGCTCCATCTCATCGATCACCGCCAAGGGCCACCTGGAGCGCAACCTCTTCAATGGCAGCCTGCACGTGGACGATGAGAACCTGCGCCTCGATTTCAAGGGCCTGGCCGACCTGCGCGCACGCTGGCCGCAGGTTGACTTCTTCGCCGACTTGCAGCACGCCGACCTGCATGCGCTGGGCTTCACGAAGGAGAAAGGCTACAACGCGCTCAACATGCAGGTTTCAGCCAAGGGGCGCCTCTCGCCCGACAGCCTGCAGGGCCGCCTTGAGGCGCGCGGCATCAGCTATTGCGTGGGCGAGGTGGAGCACGACCTGGGCGATGTGGTGCTGCTCAGCGACCGCGTGGGCGGCGAGAACCTGCTCCGCCTCGATGCCACCTTCGCCGAAGCCGAAGTGGTGGGCGCATTCCTGCCCACGCGGCTGCCCACCGCCCTGCAGCAGGTGGTGTACAGCGTGTTCCCCGCGCTGGTGAGCCAGGTGGTGTACAACCAGGAGCCGCAGGATTTCAGGTTCCGCGTGGTCACGCGCGATACCGAAGGCGTGCTCGGCCTCTTCGCGCCCGGGATGCGCATCGCGCCGGGCGCCACCTTCTCCGGTGACTTCAACACGCGCACCTTCGACCTGGGCTTCTCCGCCCTGGTGCCCCAAGCGCGCTGGGGCAGCGTGCGCATCGATTCGCTCCGCCTCTTCGCCGACAAGACCCTCGACCTGCTCGCCTTCTCCGCGCGCAGCACCCGGCAGCACGTGAACGACAGCGTGTGGTTCGGCGGAACCGCCATCACCGGCAAGGCCTACCAGGACGAGTTGGAACTGGAGATCGGCTGGGATACCAGCAGCCAGGGCACGCAGGGCGATCTGGAACTGCTCGGCGAGGTGCAGGGCCCGCGCAGCATCCTGCTGGAGCTGCAGCCCTCGAGCCTCTTCTTCGGCCGCGGCACCTGGGCCAATGACCGGATCGCCCGCATCCGCATCGACAGCAGCACGGTGGCCGTCGATTCGCTCATCCTGCGCAACGGCAGGCAGCTCATCGCCCTCGACGGCGCCATCTCAAAGGACCACACGCGGGCCTTGGCCTTCGCCCTGGACGATGTGGATCTGCTGAACCTGGAGCCCCTGCTCAGCGGTCCGGTGCTGCAAGGCCGCGTAAGCGGCGATGGACGCCTCTTCGACGCTTACGGCGCCCCCTACGTGGTCAGCTACCTCTGCGGCGACAGCCTGCGGGTGAAGGATGTGCCCGTGGGCGACATCCGCTTCGCTGCTTCATGGATCGAGGGGCAGGGCGCGCTCGACCTCAATGGCGTGCTCACGCGCGGGCCCGTGAAGGCCCTCGACTTCACCGGCCGCATGGCCATCCGCAAGGGCAACGAGCTGGACCTGCTCCTGCTCATGGACCGCTTCGATCTGGCGCTCGTGAACCCCTACCTGCCCGAGGGCATCAGCCAGGTGGGCGGCTACATGACCGGCAATGTCGCGCTCACCGGCACCCTCTCTGCGCCCGAGCTCAATGGCCGCGTTCAGCTCGATGAGGCCGCCCTGCGCATCGACTACCTCAACACCCGCTACACCTTCAGCGCGCCGGTTGACATCCACCCGGACATGATCGCGGTGGACCGCGCGCTGGTGCGCGACGAGGATGGCCGCACCGCCCGCATGGGCGCCACTGTGCTGCACCGCAACCTGGCCCATTGGAACTACAACATCTGGGGCACCATGAAGGACTTCCTCGTGCTCAACACCACGTCCGCCATGAACGACCTGTACTACGGCAAGGCCTATGGCACCGGCGACATCGAGGTGAGCGGCATGGAGGGCCGGCTGGAGGTGACGGTGGATGCCGCCACGGCGCCAGGCACGCGCATCCACTTCCCCGTGGGCGGCAGCACCGAGGTATCGCCCATCAGCTTCGTGCGCTTCGGCGAGGCCGATTCCATCGACCTGGAGGAGAGCGTGGACCTCTCCGGCGTAGCGCTCGACCTGGACATCACCGTGACCCCCGACGCGTACTTCGAGCTCATTTTCGATCCAACCGTGGGCGACATCATGAGCGGCCGCGGCAATGGGCGCGTGGAGCTGGGCGTGACCTCCTCGGGCGACCTGAGCATGGCCGGCCAGGTGGAGCTGGTGGAGGGCGATTACCTCTTCACCCTGCGCAACATCGTGAACAAGCGCTTCGAGGTGCAGCCTGGCGGCCGCATCGTGTGGTACGGCAACCCCTTCGACGCGCAGCTCGACCTGGAGGCGGTGTACAAGGTGCGCGCCTCGCTCTACGACATCGTGCCGCCCGCCGAGCGCACCGAGGCCTACCGAAAGCGCGTGCCCGTGGATGTGCTGATGCGCCTGCGCGACCGGCTCATGAACCCGGAGATCGGCTTCCAGGTGCGGCTGCCCTCGGTGGATGAGAACGTGAGGGCGCAGGTGAGCAGCGTGCTCAGCACCGATCAGGAGATGAACCGGCAGGTCTTCGCCCTCATCGTGCTCAACCGCTTCCTGGAGCCGCCTGCCTACGCCGGTTCCGATGCGCCCACGACGGGCGGCGGCAACGTGGCCGGCACCACCACCAGCGAGCTCCTCAGCAACCAGGTGAGCAACTGGCTCAGCGGCCTCAGCAACGATTTCGACCTGGGCGTGAATTACCGCCCCGGCGACAACATCACGCAGGATGAGTTCGAGCTGATGATGAGCACCCAGCTCTTCAACGAGCGCCTGCTGGTGACCACCAACGTGGGCGTGCAGTACGGCCAGCGCGCCGCCACCACCGCCAATAACCTCATCGGCGATTTCCAGGTGGAGTACCTGATGACGCCCGATGGCCGCTTCCGCCTGCGCGCCTTCAGCGTCACCAACGACCGCAACCTGAACCAGGCCGACCAGGCGCCCACCACGCAGGGCGGCGGCATCGTGTTCCGCCGCGAGTTCGACAGGCTCGGCGACCTGTTCCGGAAAAAGGGGAAGTGATGCGCATCACCCGGCAGGGAGGCCTGCCCGTGGTACCTTCGCCTTGCCGGAACATCAAGCGGTTCCGGGTGTTCAAAGGCCATGAGGAAGCTATTCGCGCTGATCGCCGTCGTGCTGCTCGCAGCAGCATGCCGGAAGGACAAGGAAGTGGAGCAGCCGCCGCCGGGCCCGGTGCTTCGCATCAAGGTGGTGCCCGAGTGGGGGGGGCAGCCCTTCCAGGCATTCACGGAGTACCGCGCCCCGGGCGACATCCGGTTCCAAGCAGAGATGGTGCGCTTCTACCTGAGCGACATCCGCGCGGTGAGCGCGAGCGGTGAGCAGCTGCTGAGCCGTGTGAAGCTGATCGACCTGGGCACCGGGGCCTACAGCCTCGACCTGAGCGCGCCCGAGGGCGAATGGCTGGGGTTGCGCGCCGGCCTCGGCCTGCCGCACGACCTCAACTACAGCAACACGGACCTGTACGCAGCAGACCATCCCATGAGCGTGAACACCGGCATGTACTGGACCTGGGCCACCGGCTACAAATTCGTCCTGTTCGATGGCCGCTTCAACCCCGATCCGCTTAGCACCACGCCGCTGCTGGCGCCCTTCTCGGTGCATACCGGCATGGATACCTGCTACACCACGCTCGAGCTCTTCCCCACGCTGCCCTTCAGCACCGCCAAGGGCGCGGTCACGGAGCTCACCCTGAAGGTGAAGGTGGATGGCTTCCTCCAGACCCCGGAGGAGACGATCGATGTGCTGACCGAGAACTCCGCGCACGGCGAGAATTATCCCTTGGCGCTGAAGCTCACGCGCAACGTGAAGCGCAGCCTCTCGCTCGATTAGATGCGAACCGTCATCGGCATAGGCGTTCTGGTGCTGCTGGGCGCGTGCCGCCACGATGAAGGCGGGCTGCTCGAGGCCGATCGCCCCTTCGTGGTGCAGCTGCCCAACGGTTTCCCCGCGATGCCCATGCCTGATGGGAGCCCGCTCACGGAGGCGAGCGTGGCCTTGGGCAAGGCCCTCTTCTTCGACCAGCGGCTCTCGCGCGATGGGCGCGTTTCCTGCGCCTCGTGCCACTTCCCCGACCGCGCGTTCAGCGATACGGTGGCCCGCAGTCTCGGCGTGGATGGCCTGCCCGGCATGCGCAATTCGCCGCCACTGATCAACCTGGCATGGCACAGCGGCTTCTTCCGCGATGGCGGCGTGCCCACGCTGGAGCAGCAGGTGATCGCGCCCATACATGATCCGCTGGAGATGGATTTCAGCATCACGCGGGCGGCGGCCGAGCTGCGGTTCCAAGAGCCCTACCTCACCCTGAGCAAGCGCGCCTATGGCAAGCCCATGGAAGCGCGTGAGCTCGCGCGCGCACTGGCCGCTTACGAGCGGACGCTGGTGAGCGGCTGGTCGCGCTACGACCGCTACCTGAACGGCGATGCCTCGGCGTTGAGCGAGGCGGAGCAGCGCGGCCTGGCGCTTTTCCGCAGTGAGGCGCTGAACTGCGCGGCCTGCCACGGCGGCTTCGATCTGAGCGACCATGGCTACCACAATGTGGGGCAGTATCTGAGCTACGCCGATCACGGCCGCGAGCGCATCACCCTGAATCCGTCGGACAACGGGAAGTTCAAGACGCCTACGCTGCGGAACATCGCGCTCACCGCCCCGTATATGCACGATGGCAGCAAGGCCACCCTGGGCGAGGTCATCGACTTCTTCGCCACCGGCGGACTGCCGCATGCCAACCGCGATGCCGCGATGCGCACCTTTGCACTGACCGCCGACGAGAAGAATGACCTGATCGCCTTCCTGCACGCCCTCACCGACGAGCGCCCCATCGACCAAGTACCATGAAGCATCAGCACCTCATCGCAGCCCTGGCCGTGAGCGCGGTCTTCGCCGCCTGCCGCCCCGAGAAGAAGCCCGACGATGGCGGCGATGGGCACCAGGCCACGCCGTACACGCTGCAGATCCCGGCCAATTTCCCGCCCATGACCATCCCGGCTGACAACCCCATGACGGTGGAGGGGGTGAAGCTGGGGCGCTTCCTCTTCTACGAGGAGCGCTTAAGCGGCGACAACACCCAGAGCTGCGCCAGCTGCCATGCGCAGGCCTTCGCCTTCAGCGACCATGGCAATCGCTTCAGCACCGGCATCGATGGCGTGCAGGGCAACCGCAACAGCATGGTGCTGCAGAACCTGGGCTGGGAGACGCGCTTCTTCTGGGATGGCCGTGCCATGAGCCTGGAGCAGCAGATCCTGGAGCCGGTGGAGAACCCGATCGAGATGCACGAGACCTGGCCGAACGCCGTGGCCAAGCTGCAGGCCGATCCAGCGTACCAGCAGCTCTTCGCCGACGCCTTCGGCACAACGAACATCGACAAGTACAAGGCTGCCAAGGCCATCGCGCAGTTCCTGCGCACGCTCATCAGCGGCAACTCGCGCTTCGACCGGTTCATGCGCGGCGAGATCGTGCTAAGCCCGGAGGAGCAGCTCGGCTTCCTGCTCACCCAGCAGGAAGGCGGAAATCCGGCGCTGGGCCTGGGCGGTCAATGGGGCGCCGACTGCTTCCACTGCCATCCGCACGGCGGCGGGCGCTTCACCGATGGGCTGCTGCGCAACAACGGCCTCGACAGCGAATTCACCGACTTGGGACTTGGTGGCATCACCGGTCTGCCGCAGGACATGGGCCTGTTCAAGACCCCTTCGCTCCGCAACGTGGCGGTGAGCGCGCCGTACATGCACGATGGCCGCTTCAACACGCTGGAGGAGGTGATTGAGCACTACAACAGCGGCGGGCATCCGTCCACCACCATCTCGCCCTTCATGAAGTTCACGCAGGGCGGGCTTTCGCTGAGCCCCGCGAAGAAGGCGCAGCTGCTGGCCTTCCTCAATACGCTCACGGATCATGAGTTCCTGAGCAATCCGGAGTTCAGCGATCCGGGGCCGCCATGAGCCCATCGCGCTCCGCTTCGGTCGGAAGGGGGATCGTTGCGGAGCGGCTCATGCCGCCTGCACGCGATCCTGGTCGGGCGACCATGCGTAGCAGCGCAGCTTGTCGCCGAACACTTCCGGCTTAAATAGGCTCTGACTCAGCAGCAGGCGCGCGCATTCCTGCACGCCCTCGGTGATGCTCGGATGCGGATGAATCAGGTTCGCGAGCTCGTGCACCGGGATGCCCAGCTTGATCATGAGGCTCACAGCCTCGATGGCGCTGCTGGCGTGCTCGCCCACGGCGCGCATGCCGAGGATGCGCATGTCGGCATCGTCGGTGACGATGACCTTGAAGAAGCCCTGCGTGCGGCGCATGGCGATGGCCCGCGCGAGGCACGCGTAATCGACGCGTGCCATGCGGTAGGCGATGCCGCGCTTGCGGCACTCCTGCTCGTTAAGGCCCACGCCCGCCACCTCGGGGTCGAGGAACATGATGGTGCTGATGTTGTCGTAGCTCAGCGGCGCTGAAGCGACGCCCGCGATGCGCTCCACGGCATGCCGGCCCTCCATCTCGCCGAGGTTCACCAGCATGTTGGTGCCTGTGGCATCGCCCACGGCATGGATGTGGGGCGCGGAGGTCTGCGTGCCCTCCACGACGATGTTGCCGCTCTTCGCATCGGTGCGCACGCCGGCCGCAGCCAGGTCGAGCGTGGATGTGTTGGCCACGCGTCCCACGGAGACCAAGGCCTTCTCCACGCGCACCGTCTCACGGCGGCCATCGGGGTAGGAGAGGGTGTATTCCACCTCGTCGCCCACGGGTGCGATGCCCTCGAGCCTGGCCTGGCGGTGGATGATGACGCCGCTGCGCTCCAGCTTGGAGGCGATGAGCTCGCTGATGTCCTCGTCCTCGAAGGGCAGGATGCGGTCGGCCCTGTCGATGAGGTGAACGCGCGTATTGCCCAGCAGGGAGAAGATGGTGGCGAACTCGCAGCCGATGACGCCCGCGCCGATGATGACGATGCTCTTGGGGTAGTCGCTCAGCTGGAAGATGCCATCGCTGGTGAGGATGCGCTGCTCGTCAACGGGAATCTCCGGCAGCGTGCGCGGACGGCTTCCAGTGGCGATGATGACGCGCGCGGCCTTCACGTCGAGGATGCGGTCGGGCCGTTGGATGCGGATCGTGTTCGGGTCGAGGAAGTGCGCGTCGCCCCGCTCATGCGCGAAGCCCTTGCCGCTGGAAGCCAGCAGCTGCATGTGGCAGGCGTAGAGGTACTTGCGCTCGAAGGCGGCCTCGCTCACGGCCTTGGTCACCTCGCTCCAATCGAGGCGGAAGGGCTCGCGTCCGCGCGTGCGCATGAGCGCATTGGCGTTGGAGGCGCGCTGCGCGATCTCCCATAGGGTCTTGCTGGTGAGGGCGCCGTTGTAGATGCCGGTGCCGCCCACGCGGTCGCGCTCGATGAGCAGGGTGCGGAGGCCGAGGTCGATGCCGCGCATAGCTGCGGCGTATCCAGCTGGTCCGGCGCCGATCACGCAGAGGTCGAAGTGCTCCATGGGATGGGGCCTTGATACGGCTTCCTGCCGCGATGGTTCTTCGTGTGGGCGGGTTGGTCGGTTGCGCGGTGGATTTCGTCGGGCCAAGGCTGCGGCGCGTATCCCATGCCGCTTGCCGGGCGTAGGAAGGCGCGAGAAGATCCGCGCACGTGAGACTGGAGCTACGCCGATACATCCTTGGCCTGGGCCTGCTGGCCACCACCGGCGCCAGCGCGCAGTGCCCGCAGCTCTACGACTACTACGGTGCCCCATCGGCCAATCCGCAGTGGTACAGCTGCAGCGGAACGGCCTACACCCTCATCGTGGCCACGCCGCAGACGGTGGGCGCCTACAGCATCAACTGGGGTGATGGCAGCCCCGTGCAGAACGGCGCCGTGCTGATGCCGCCGATGACCGTGCCGCACGTGTACCCGGCGGCAGTGGCCACTTACACGATCACCTTCACCGAGATCGCCACGGGATGCGTGGTCACGGGCACGCTCACCATGGAGCAGAGCACCAGCGCCAGCATCCAGATCCCGGTGGGCGGCCTCACCCAGGTGTGCGCCCCGCATCCGGTTGACTTCATCAACAGCAGCACCAACGTCTCGCCCAACACGGTGTTCCAATGGGACTTCGGTGATGGGTCGCCCATCCTCACATTCGACCACACGAACTGGGGGCAGACCATCACGCACGTGTACCAGCAGGGCACGGTGGATTGCGAGACCACGGTGCGGCTCACCGCCCAGAACACCTGCAACACCCTGCAGGGCGGCCCTTCGCTCGCCACCTTCAACCCGATCCGCATCTGGGACATCGACGATGCGAGCATCGCCGCCAGCGCCACGCTGCTCTGCTGGCCCGATCGCACGGTCACCTTCGCCAACACCACCAATCGCAACTGCTTCCAGCAGGGCAACATCTTCCAGCGCTACGAGTACTGGAACTTCGGGAACTACTGGGGCACCGGGCAGGACAGCATCATCGACTGGACGCCCTGGCCACCGACGTTCCCGCGCGTGATCCAGTATCCGGGCATCGGCACCTACGAGGTGATGCTGCTCGACAGCAACTACTGCGGCATCGACACCGCGTACATCCAGATCACCATCGTGCCGCCGCCATCGGTGTCGCTCACGGTAACGCCCGATACCATCTGCGTCGGGGAGACAGCCTTCTTCGATCAGACCACCACCGGCGGGGCCAACTACTTCCAGTGGAATTTCGGCGCGGGCGCTGGGTTCCAATGGACCGGCGCGGGCGACCAGGCGCACACCTATAACACAGCCGGGACCTACACGGTCTCCTACACCGCTAGCATTCAAGGGGCAACAGCCGGTTGCGCGGATACGGCATCCGTTACCGTGGTAGTGCTGCCGCGCCCAACGGCCGCCTTCACCCTGGATCAGAATGCAGCCTGCGACTCGATTACGGTGGCCATCACGGATCAGTCGGTGAGCGCGGTGAGCTATGCGTGGGACTTCGGCGATGGCACTACGAGCAACCTGTCTAATCCGCCACCGCATTTCTACGGCGCGCCTGGCACCTACACCATCAGCCTCACGGTGACCAATGCGCTGGGTTGCACGCACAGCTTCTCGCGGCAGGTGAATGTGTACGCCCCGCCCACCGTGGGCATACAGGCCAACAACCTGTGCTTCGGGCAAACGGCCACGTTCAATCCGGTGATCGGCACGGCAGCGGGCAACCCCGTCACGACCTGGGCCTGGAGCTTCGGTGACGGTGCCACGAGCACCGCGCAGAACCCTTCGCACCAGTATGCGGCAGCAGGTCCCTACACCATCACCCTGAGCGTGACCACGCCTTACTGCGGCAATACGGGCACGCAGGCGGTGAACGTGCAGCCGAGGCCCATGGCGGCCTTCGCGCCTAGTGCGGTGCTGGGATGCTCGCCCATGAACGTGAGCTTCGCGAATACGAGCACCGGCGCCACTCAGTACGCTTGGGATTTCGGCGATGGCGGCACCAGCACGTTGGTTGCGCCGTCGCACACCTTCATCAACACCGGCTCGGCCAACATCGTCCGCAACGTGCGGCTCATCGCGAGCACGCCCTTTGGCTGCGCCGACACGGTGATCGTGCCCATCACGGTGGCCCCGGGCGTGGTGGCCGGCTTCAGCCACAACGCGGTGCCTGGCTGTGCGCCCATGGATGTGACGTTCGTGAATGCGAGCACCGGGGCCGCCACTTACCTGTGGGATTTCGGCGATGGGAACACCAGCACAGCGGTGAACCCGGCTCACACCTATGTGAACACCACCTTCTTCCTGAACATCCACACGGTATCGCTCACCGCCTTCTCGCCAGCAGGGTGCCAGGCCACGGTGACGCAGCAGGTGATGGTGTACCCCACGCCCAACTTCAACTTCGTAGCACAGCCCGACAGCGGGTGCAGCCCGCTCACGGTCACCTTCCCGACTGTAGTGGGAGCCGTGAGCTACAGCTGGGACTTCGGCGATGGCAGCACAGGCACCGGCCCTTCGCCCACGCACACCTACCTCAACACCACCACCAACGACCAAGTGTTCAGCATCACATTGGTGGGCAGCAACGCCTTCGGCTGCGTGGATACCGCCACGGCCAGCGTCATGGTGTTCCCCAATCCCACGGCGCAGGTAGCGGCTGCCCCTATGATCGGCTGCCATCCCTTCACTGCCCAGCTCACCAACCTGAGCACCGGCGCCAGCAGCTTCGTTTGGAATTACGGCGATGGCCAGCAGAGCGCGACCACTGCAGCCGTGCATGGCCATACGTGGTACAATTTCCCCGGCCCGGGCACCATCACGTACCCGGTGAGCCTCACGGCCATCACCAGCCATGGCTGCACGAGCACGGCCACCACGCAGGTGCAGGTGCATCCGCAGGTGGTGGCGGGCTTCGTTCAGCCCGTTGATGGATGCGCGCCGCATGCGGTGGGCTTCATCAATACCAGCACGGGTGCCAACAGCTACCAGTGGAGCTTCGGCGATGGGCAGGGCAGCGCGGCGACAACGCCGCAGCACACCTACTTCAACCAGGGCCTGAGTGATGTGACCTTCAATGCTCAGCTCATCGCGACCTCCTCCTTCGGCTGCAGTGACACCATCGCGGCGCCGATCCTGGTGCATCCCCAGCCCATCGCGCAGTTCATCCCCGGCGTGCTCAATGGCTGCCAGCCGCTGAGCGTTCCGTTCCAGGACCTCACCATCGGCGCCATGGCCGCGCAATGGAGCTTCGGCGATGGCAACGTGCTCAATACGGTGCCGGGGAATCAGACGCACAGCTACAGCCATGCGAGCACCACCCCGATGGCCTTCAATCCGCAGCTCATCGCCACCAACAGCTTCGGCTGCACCGATACGGCCACCGCCGCGATTGATGTGTACCCGGCCATCACGGCGGCCTTCAGTGTCAACAGCACCGGATGCTCGCCGCTCACCGTGCAGCCGGTGAACAACAGCACAGGCGCCAGCAGCTACCTGTGGGACATGGGCGATGGCATCACGCTGGTGGGCAGCAGCCCCACGCACACCTATGTGAACACCACCACGGTGGACCAGGTGCGCACCATCACGCTCACGGCCACCTCGCCCTATGGCTGCATCAGCATCGCGCAGCAGACGGTGGTCGTTTCGCCGGTGCCGCAGGCGAGCTTCATGGCCACCCCCTTTGTGCAGCAGTTCCCGAACGCCACGGTCACGCTGAACAACACCAGCAGCCCCGGCAGTTGGAACCATGCCTGGAGCTTCGGCGACGGCGCCTCCTCGAACCTGCAGCAACCGGGCACGCACACCTACGGCACCTGGGGCAGTTTCACCATCACCTTGATCGTGAGCGGAACGGCCTGCTCCGATACCGCCACCCAGCAGGTCACCATCACGCCGCCCTTGCCCACGGCCAGCTTCCTGGGGCAGGGTGAGGGATGCGCGCCGCTCACGGTGCAGTTCACGAACACCAGCCTGCTGGCGCAGAGCTACCAGTGGAGCTTCGGCGATGGCGGCACCAGCACGGCCGATAACCCCACCTACATCTACAACGTACCAGGGACCTATTCCGTGACCCTCACGGCCTTCGGTGTGGGTGGCGCGGTGAATACCATGACCAAGGTGGACAGCATCGTCGTGCGGCCCAGGGCCAACGCCTTCTTTGTGCTGCAGCCCACCACGGTGGTGGTGCCCACGCAGCCGGTGTTCACCTACAACCTGAGCGCGAACGCCGACCAATTCACCTGGGATTTCGGCGATGGCACCATCAGCAACGCGTTCAACCCCACGCACTACTACCAGCGGCCGGGCACCTTCGATGTCATGCTCATCGCCAACAACCAGTGGAACTGCCCGGATACCTTCACGGTGATCGGCGCCACCACCGCCGAGGTGAGCGGCAACATCGAGTTCCCCAACGCCTTCAC
>CAZJTB010000016.1:0-14329 GCA_964548485.1 uncultured Chryseobacterium sp.
CGCCCACCGACACGCGGGGCTTGTCCTTGCGGTCCTGCCGGGCGAAACCGAAGTAGGGCATTACAGCTACGATGCGCTTGGCGCTGGCGCGCTTGGCGGCATCGACCATGAGCAGCAGCTCGAAGAGGTTGTCGCTGGGTGGGAAGGTGCTCTGCACGATGAAGACCAGCTCGCCGCGAACGGTCTCCTCGAAGCTGGGCTGGAATTCGCCATCGCTGAAGCGGGCCACCGATACCTCGCCCAAGCGCTCGCCGCTGGCCGCAGCGATCTGCTCGCTCAGGTACTTGGTGGCGGTACCGCTGAAGATCTTGGCGCTCTCGAGCATGGCTCTTTCCCGGAAACGGGCCGCGAATGTAGCGATCCTCAGCGGGTTATCAACAGGTGTGGGTTGTGAGGGGCCCGAAGGCCGGGGCGCGCCGTTCCGACCGACCCCGAGACGGCCATTCTCGGTTACGTGGCCCCTCGTTTCTCAATACCCGACGACCAGGCGCTGAGCGGGTAGCAAGCGGTTGCCTCCTCGCTGAATCTCCACCTGGTAGGCCCCTGGCGCCAAGTCATGCAGGGCCATGGTGCTGGCGTGGCTCGCCAGCCGCTGCCGCAGAACCTCACGCCCCAACGCATCGCGCAGCACCAGCTCCGTTCCGCGCAACGCTTCATCCAACTCCACCATCACGCTCGTGGTGGCCGGGTTCGGATACAGCCGTAAGGCGGGCTTGGCGGGCGCAGCCTGCGCCACCCCCAACCCGATCTCCCCGCCGTGCAACCGGGTCACCATGCGCTGCAAGGTATCGTTGGTGGTGCCATCATTATAGCCGTGGTAGGCGCCCCAGATGTAGTAATGGCCGGAGGGCGCGCGGGCTATGCCGCTGATGACCCCATACGTGATGGTCATCAGGCCAAGCTGGTAGTCATAGTTCCCGCACCCGGCGCCTTCCAGGTAATGTGTGACCACCGCGCCTGCGGTGTCGATGATGCACAGGCCGCCCCGGTTATTCCCTTCAACCGAAGAGAAATCGCCAGCCAAAGCGAGCAGGCCGTTGCCAACGTCTAGCACATCCAGGACGCCGGCGCTGTTCGAGAGGTGGGACGTGTCGATCTCGAATGCAAGATCATTATTGAACGCCGGGTCCAAGCTGCCATCGGGCATCAACCTCACCAGCTGAATGGTGTCGCTCCCGTTCTCCAGCCGGAACTCTCCAGCAATGTACGCGCGCCCATCGGGCAAGGGCAGCATGTCGTAGACGTAGCCCTGAGGTATTGGTGCATTGAAGCTATTGTCCAAGCTCCCATCGGCATGCACGCGGATCACCTTGCTCACCGGCTGGCCTTCGTACATGGTGCCCCATTGATGCACCAGGAACTTCCCGCCCAGGCCCCCGGCCGTGCCCGCCGGGTACTCCTTGATCCCGAACACCGCCCCGTTGCCCGTGCGATGCGTGCGCGTGGTGTCCAAGCGGCCCGCTGGGGTGATCCATGCCAGGTTGTAGCCCACGCCCGGGTAGTACCCATGCGCGGGGTCGTTAATGTCGTAGTAGCCGCCAAGAAGCACCCCTCCATCGGGATACACGTGATAGTCGCCCCCCTGCAGCGCACTGATCTGCTGCCACTGCCCTATGAAGTTGAAGTCCGTATCGATGCTCCCGTTCATCAGGAAGCGCCGCAGCCCTTGACCGTTCCCGCTGTAGTACTTGTTGTTCCAAGCCGTGAGCTTGCCACCCATAGGCAGGAATCCTTGGTTGAAGGACGGGTCGCGCTGGCCATTGGGCAGCAATCGCGCACCAGCGCGCTGATTGGGCAAATCGGAGAACTGCAGTTGGCCGCTGATGATCACCTTGCCATCCGCAAGCGGTAGAACCGAATAGACGTTCTGGGAGGGCAGATCCGCGCGAAAGGTGGTATCGATGCTCAGCGGCACCTGCGCAGCAGCGCTGCCAGCGGCCACCAGGGCCGCCAACAGCGCTGTCCGTGTCAAGCGCTGGCTGTTCATCGCGCGATCAGGCGTTCGCTGCGCATGCGCCCGGAGCTGTCGGTGAGGCGCACCGTGTAGAGCCCCTCGCCCCAGGGCCGCGTGTCGAGCACCAGCTGTGCTTGGCTGCTGCCCAGGGCGCGCTCGTGCACCCGGCGGCCCATGGCGTCGAGCACTTCCAAGCGGCCAGCGCCAGCGCTCTTCAGGTCGTAGTCGATGGCCACCCAAGCGTTGGCCGGGTTGGGCTTCAGCGTGAGCACAAGCTCGGGCTGTGGTTTGATGGTGACGGGTGGCTTGCGTCGCGCTTTCGGCTCTTGCCCCGCATCGCCGGTGTAGGGGCTGCGGCAGATGCCGTGGTGGTAGCACAGCAGGTGGCTGGCCCATTGCGTGGGGCGGTCGTGCTCCACGTTGATGAAGGCCCGCAATTGCGCCACCTCGGCGGCGGTGAGCTGCGCCGGGGTGCGGCCATTGGCATGTACCGCCTCCAGGAAGTCGATGTAGGCCAGCATGCGCGTGCGCTCATCCACCTGCTTGCCCTTCAGCTCGTGTTCGCCGGGCAGGGCGGTGATCGGCGCGCGGGCCTGGGCGTACTGGTGGCGGCCCGCCAGCAGCAGGGCCTCATCGTAGCGCGCCTCAGCGGTGCGCAGCAACTGCAGCGCGGCCAGCTCCTCGGCCTGGTCGGTGCCGCTCTGCTCATCGTCGGCGGCCAGCAGCTCGGCCAGTGCGTAAGCGGCTTCGCTCATGCGCAGGTGCTCCTGCCCCATCTGCATCTCCAGGGTGGCGCGGTAGGTCTTCACGGCCCAGCTGGCCTCGATGGCCTCCAGCAGCGCCTCGGGCAAGGGCTGGGTGCATTCGTTCTCGAGCCACTTCAGGAAACCTTCCTTCTGGGTGGCCTCGGGGTTGGCGATGCAGATCTCGGCGCGCATGGCATCGGGGAAGCCCTCCTTCTCCATGGCTTCCTTCAGCACCTCCACGCTCAGGTAGGGGCTCTTGCTGAGCAGGTAGGCGCGCAGGTCCCAATAATCCTGCGGCCAGGCTGCCGCGATCTCATCGAGCACCACATCGGTGCTGCCGCCATCGATCAGGTTGGCGTAGAGGAAGCGCAGGCCCGCGTAGGCTTGGCGCGCTTGCTCCACTTCGCCTTGCAGGGCCAGTTGATCACTGGCGCCGCTGACAAGGATGGGGCAGCCGTAGAGCACTTCCGGCCCGCTCAGCGTAGGGGCCGCCATGCCCGCGATGCTGGTGGGCGCGTAGCGGGCCGCGGCCACATGCCAATAGGTGATCAGCGATTGCGTGCTCACCCGCAGGTCCGCCGGGTCGGTGCTGCCGTCCGGAGGCTGAGGATGGTTATCCAAGTAGTTGAGGGCAGGCATGTTATGCGCGCCCTGGTTCAGGCGGATGGTATTGATCTCCCATTGGTTCTGGGGTGCACCATTAGCGATTCGGCTCCAGATGTTGTCCCCATTGGCGTTGTTGGTGTTGCAGAGGAATTGCAGGCCGATGGCGGCTTGTGCCGCCTGGTTGGCGCTGACGCCTTCGCCCACATAGCCGCGGTCCATGCCGCTCACGGTGTTGCTGCGGATGCTCTCGCTGCCGGTGGTGGTGTAGCCGATCACGATGCCCTCGGTGGGCGCGGCGGGCTCGCTGGCCTCGGTGAGCGTATTGTTCATTACGCGCAAGCCGTTGCAATGCGTGAAGAAGATGCCGCGGTGCCGATCCAGCCAATACTCTTCATCCTCGGCATCCAGCGTCACCGCCCGCTCGCCCACGTTGAAGGTGCAATGGCGCACCATGGGGTTGCGGAGGCCCTCGCCATACACGCCGCACACATTGCTGGTGAACTGGGCGCGGTGTACGCTGAGGCGCGGCAGCCCCACGCTGGCCGTGGCATGCACGCCGTGGTCGAGGCCGGTGAAGGTGCAGGGCACACGCTGCGCCAAGGGGCAGCTGCCCGTCACGTTCGGGCACGCATCCATGACCCACACCGTGCTGTTGTGCGCCTTGATGCCATAGCCCAGCTGGCTGCTGTACTGCGGGTATTGGCCGCTGTGCTCAAAAGCGCAGGCCCGGAAGCTCACGCGCACGCCGTTGAGGTCGGCCAGGGCGATGGGGTTGTTCTGCCGATGAATGTTGTCGAAGTCGTCGGTCCACTCGAAGCGGGCATGTGCGAAGGTGCTGCGGTTGTTGAGGGCCGCGAGGCCATTGCTGGAAAGGCTGGTGTAGGGATCGAACTTCACGCCCGTGCGGCAGTTGCGGATCACGCCGGGTGGATTGCTCGCGGTGCCCGCCATGCGGAGCACGCCTCCGGCCTGCGTGGGATCTCCGGGTTTGCCGAGGAACACACCGATCTCTGCGTTCTCAACCACCCCTCCATTGATGATCTCCACGAGGCCGTGATTGATGAACATCCCGTTCGTGTTCTGCTCCTGCTCGGCCCCGCTCCAGCCCCAAACTTCAATGCCGCGCCATGGCTGGTTGAAATAGCCGTTCGGCGCATCGTACATGGCGTTGGTGATCTTGCCGCCATCGATGATCAAGCGCCCGCCCGCCTCCACCACGATGCGCGCATTGGCCACCATCTGCAGCTCGCATTTGACCGTCAATGTATAGCCGTTCTTGATATGGATGTCCTGGTAGAACTTCATGGGCCAGATCCAGGTCTCGCCTATGGGATAGGGGGTGAATGGCGCGGTATTGTATCCGTCGGCGCACTTGCTGACGTTGGTGAGCATTAGCGACCGGTGCATGCGGCCCATTTGCTGGTTCGAGATGAAGCGCCCCCAGAAGAGGGCCATCATGTTGTTCGTGCAGTCGTCGAAAGGATTCGACCATGGACTGCAAGATGAGGGTGCGTTCTGATGGCAGAGCTGCCACGCGCCCGGGCCTTGGGGGCATGTTGCCACCGCCGATGAGCACCAGGGATTGGACGCGTTGGTCTGCTGGTAGCACGAGAAGATGTCGTCGAGGAAATCGTCCTGCACTGGAGTGGTCGATTCACCGCCGAAGGCGTACGTGTGCTTCAGGCCGAGCACATGACCAAGTTCATGGGCGAGTATGTGGGCATGATGGGTCGCGTCACTTAGGCCCCACGTTGTATTCTGGGTCCCCCGAATAACGAGCTGGCTTGGTTTGCCCCAATCACTCAAGGACCAGTATGGAAGCGAAGCTGCGCCATTCGCGTAATTCGGCTGGCCTGTTACGGGATCGATGCTCTGGACGCAGCCCCAATTCCCGATCAGGTGGATAAGGACGGTGTTCGCGAGCTCTGGATGCTGGGCGAGCGCGGCAGCCGAGGCGCTTTCCAGGAATGCGGCGCCGGAACAAGGGCCACCTCCGCTTTCCCAGAAGTAACTGTCGTTGTAGAAATGAATCGCGTTGGCTTTAAGCCGAATCCTGGTGTCGTTGAGGTAGTAATTCTGCCAGTCGGCCACCGCTGGATCCGAGGGCAGGTCAGGAGCTTCGAAATAGTGCTGTGAAGCATGGTTCACCATCGCCGCAATCATCAAACGATTCTGTTCGGTATCGGTCAAATTGAAATTGCCATTTGAATCTCGCCAGACATGAATGCTCACATTCAGTGTCTTCAATGCTGTAGGTCTCCAGTGATAACCAGAGGGTTCCACGCCCCCCAGTTGCGGGTCGCTTGATGGCCCGGGCACGTAATAGTCTTGTTGCCGGTAGTTGTTCAAGCCGACCGGGCCGCCCACGCCACTCTCGAGGTTGATGCAAGCGCCTCCACCACCTCCACCCGCAGCCTGCAACTCTTCTTCATGTCCAAAGCCGCACTCGCCGTTTTGGGCGCTTGCGCTGGTTACCCACCATAAGCTCTTTTGGGGGGGGGTGCAATAACCACCACCACTAGGGCGGCTTTCCAAAGCATGCTCGTTTTCATGGCCCAGGGTTTTGGGTGGTTGGCCGGCCGGAGCCGGATGTAATGGCATTCGTAGAGAACGGCATGACAAAGCTAACCTTATACCCAAAGCATCCAAATCCTGCGCGGCGCCTCTTGGTGAAATCGAAACCAACCACATCGGCACTTCGCCCCGGATACCTTCGGCCCCTGTCCGGTCCTATTGCATCTGCTGGACCCCGCGACCATGCCCAAGCGCACCAGCCGTAGCGACGGCCCCTCCCCGGCCAAGCTTTCCCAAGACGTCCTGGCCGCCATCCGTCGTTCGGGCCATGCGGGCATCACCAGCCAGCAGCTCGCCTTGCAGCTGGGCTTCAAGGACAAAGGCCAGCGCTACCTGCTGTTCGACGCCATCGATGCGCTGCTGGACCAGGGCAGGATCGAGAGCGGGAAGAAGGGGCGTTACACCGCCCAGGGCGGCAAGGACAGCGTGGAGGGCCAGATCGACATCATCGCCAGCGGAGCGGGCTATGTGCGGGTGGCGGGCGGCGAGGAGGACATCTTCATCCACCACAAGAACGTGGGCGTGGCGCTGCATGGCGACCGCGTGCTGGTGAAGGTGATCAGCAGCCGCGGCTCGCGCGCCGAGGGCAAGGTGCTGCAAGTGCTGGAGCGCAGGCGAACGGAATTCGTGGGCACCGTGCACAAGCAGCAGGGCCGCCTCATGCTCGTGGCCGACGACCAGCGCGTGCAGCGGCCCTTCTTCATTCCGCCGCACGAGAGCCTGAATGCGCAAGAGGGCGACAAGGCCATCATCGCGCTGGGCGAATGGAAGGACAGCCGCGACATCGCGCGCGGCAAGGTGACCCGCGTGCTGGGCCGCGCCGGCGAGCACCAGGTGGAGATGCACGCCATCCTCGCAGAATTCGGGCTGCCTTTGGAGTTCCCCGAGAGCGTGTCGCGAGCGAGCGAAGCAATCTTGAATGGCGTAACGCCCGAAGAGATCGCCAAGCGCCGCGATGTGCGCGCTATCCCCGCGCTCACCATCGACCCGGATGATGCCAAGGATTTGGATGATGCGCTGAGCCTGCGCAAGCTCGAAAATGGCAATTGGGAAGTGGGCGTCCACATCGCCGACGTGAGCCATTACGTGACGCCGCGCAGCGTGATCGACATGGAGGCGGCCAACCGCGCCACCAGCGTTTACCTCGTTGACCGCGTGGTGCCCATGCTGCCCGAGAGGCTCAGCAACGACCTCTGCTCACTGAACCCCAACACCGACAAGCTCAGCTTCAGCGCCATCTTCGAGATGGATGATCGGGCGCGCATCAAGAACGAGTGGTTCGGCCGCACCGTGATGCGCTCACAACGCCGGTTCGCGTATGCCGAAGCACAAGCCATCATCGATGGCGCCGAGGGCGACTTCAAGAACGAAGTGCTCACCCTGCACAAGCTCGCGCAGGTGATGCGCAAGGAGCGGATCGAGAACGGCGCGCTGGAGATCGGCGGCAACGAAGTGAAGTTCAAGCTCGATGCGCAGGGGCGCCCGCTCGGGGTGTACGAGAAGGTGATGGGCCCCGCCAACTGGCTGATCGAAGAGTTCATGTTGCTCGCGAACAAGCGCGTGGCGGCTTGGGTGGGCAAGCAGAAGAAGGGCGGCGTTCCTCCATTCGTTTATCGTGTTCATGACCTCCCCGACCCGGAGAAAATCGAGCAGTTGCGCGCATTGGCGAAGAGCTTCGGGCACAACCTCATCGTGGCCAAGGGCGAGGACCTTCCGCACGCGATCAACCGCCTCTTGCAAGAAGTGCGCGGCAAGGACGAGGAGAACACGATCAAGCAGGTGGCGATCCGCAGCATGGCGAAGGCAATCTACAGCACCGAGAACATCGGTCACTACGGATTGGCCTTCGAGCATTACACGCACTTCACCTCCCCCATCCGCCGCTATCCGGATCTATTGGTGCACCGCGCCATGGCGCATTACCTGGCCGGCGGCAAACACCTGGAGCGCGATGCGCTGGAGGTGAGCTGCACCCACAGCTCGCGCATGGAGAAGCAGGCGGCGGACGCCGAGCGCGCGAGCATCCGGTACAAGCAGGCCGAGTACCTGCTGGCGCGCATCGGGCAATCGTTCGAGGGCATCATCAGCGGGCTCACCAACTGGGGCATCTACGTGGAGCTGCGCGAGAACAAGTGCGAGGGCCTGATCGGCCTGCGCGATCTGCCGGGCGATGTGTTCCGCTTCGACCAGCAGCGCTATTCGGTGGTGGGCCAGCGAACGGGCCGCAAGTTCCGCCTGGGCGATGAGCTCACCGTCACCATCAAGGCCGTGGACATGGACCGGCGGGCCGTTGATTTCGCATTGCTAGAAGGGCGTGGGCCTGTGACCACCAGCGGGAAGTTCGTGCGCGGCAACGAGGGGCGCTGGGACGAGACGAGCCCTTCAGCGAAGCAGGAGCGCGCCGATAAGCGCCGGGCGGCCGCTCAGGCGCGCGAGCGGCACCGCAGGAGCATGGGAAAAGGAAAGCGCTAGACGAGGTTCAGCCGTTTGGCCAGGTCATCCTTGTAGCTGCCGCCAATGGGGATCACCTTCTTGTCGTTCTCCAGGATAAGGTTGGGCTGCTCGATGGCCGAGATCTTATCCACGCGCACGATGAAGCTGCGGTGCACGCGGATGAACTCGTTCTCCGGGAGCTTGGCCTCGATGTCCTTCATGGTGCTGTGCACGGTGTAGCGCGTGTTCAGCAGGTTGATGACCACGTAGTCCTTGAGCGCCTCCACGAAGTAGATGTCGCTGGTCTTGAGCTTCACCAGGCGGCTGTTGCTCTTCACGAAGATGATGTCCTTCGCGCTGTCCTTGCTCTCCACCAGGGCATAGAGCAGGTCGCGCTCCTTGAGCACCTCGGTCTCCTTCTTGTGCTTGTACAGCGCCATCTCGATCGACGTGTGGATGTCGATCTCCTTGAAGGGCTTGATGATGTAGCCGTAGGGCTGGGTCACCTTCGCCTTGGCCAGTGTGCTCTCGTCTGCGTAGGCGGTGAGGAAGATCACGGGGATGTTGGCGTCCTTGCGGATGGCCTCGGCCGCCTCAATGCCGCTCATCTCGCCCTTGAGCATGATGTCCATGAGGATGATGTCGGGCACGTGCTCCTTGGCGAGCGCCACGGCCTGCTCTCCGGTGCTGGCCGCGCCCACCACATTGTAGCCCAGCTTCTTCAGGCTGTGCTGTATGTCCTTGCTCACGATGCTCTCGTCCTCAACTACCAAGACGTTCGTCTGCGCCATGTGGTTTCCGGTTGTCCCGTTCAAAAGTAAGTAAATAGGCAAGGCCGCTCCGGTCGCTGCGCTCCATGCGGCCATCGAGCTGCTCGGTGAGGGTGGCGATCAGCTCCATGCCCAGGCCCCCATCGCGCCGCTCATCGAAGTCCGCCGGCAGGCCGGGGCCATCGTCGCTCACCGCGATGCGCACGGTATCCCCCTCGCAGCGGAGGCGCACCCGCACCACGCCACCGGCCTGCTCCGGGTAGGCGTGCTTGAGGGCATTGCTGATGAGCTCGTTGAGCAGCAGCCCGCAAGGCATGGCCTGGTCGATGCTCACGTGCACGGGCTCCAGTTCCAGCTCCAGGGCAACCCGCCCGCCGGTGCTGTAGCTGGCCACTAGCTCACGCGAGAGGCCATCGATGTAACCAGCCAGGTCGATGCTGCTGAACTGCTTGTTCTGGTAGAGCCGCTCGTGGATGAGGGCCATGCTGCGGATGCGGTCGCGGCTGTGGTGCAGCATCTCCTGGACGCCGGCGTCCAGGCCCATGCGGCGCTCCTGCAGCTTGGTGATGCTGCTGATCACCTGCAGGTTGTTCTTCACGCGGTGGTGCACCTCTTTGAGCAGCACCTCCTTCTCCGCCAGGCTGTGCTCCAGGGCGCGCTGCGCCTGCTTGCGATCGGTGATGCCATAAGCAAGGCACGAGATCTCGCTGACCGCGCCATCCACCACGATGGGGTTGAGGAAGTTCTCCACCCAGGCGGGCTCGCCACGCAGGTCGATGAGCTCCACCTCGAACTGCTGCGGTTTCCCGTTCAGCGCGTTGGTGTATTTCTGGAGCAGGGATTTCACATGCCTTGGCGCCACACGCGCCGCCATGCGCTCGGCGAAGGCATCGCCCACCTCGAAGCGGATGCCGTGGATGCCCTCGATGGCGCGCTGGAAATGGGGGTTGAAGGAGGTGATGCGCAGGTCGCGGTCGAGCGTCCAGATCATCATGTTGGCCGAGCTCTCGAAGATGGCCTTCAGGCGGGCGCCCTGCTCGCGCACGGTCTCTTCGGCCTCCTTCTGCTCGGTGATCTCGTGGCCGATCCCGAAGACCTCCTTCACACGCCCGTCGGACCCGAAGACCGGGCTGAGGAAGACCTCGTTGCAGACCCGTGCTCCGGTCCGGTCCGTGCGGTCGGTCTCGAAGCGCACAGCCTGCCCATCGAAGGCGAGACGGTACTTCCCCTCCCAGAACGCGTGATAGTCGTCTGACGCGAAGCGGGTGCGGGGCCTGGTGGCATCAAGGTTCACCTCAGGCCGTGCGCCATAGAGGCGCTCGATCATGTCGCCATAGCCCTTGTTGTGCGAGGTGATCCGCAGTTCGGGATCCACGGTCCAGAACATGTGCTCGCTGCTCTCGAACAGCGCCTTCCACTTGGCCTCGTGCTCCTGGAGGCGCCTGCTCGCGGAGACCGCTCCGGTGATGTCGCGGAAGATGCTGCGGGTGGCCGCGGGACCGCCATCACCGTAACGGAGGCTGGTGCTTCCCTCCACCGTGACCGCGCGCCCATCCTTGGCCACGAACACCGTGCGGATCTCGTGCGGCGCATCGCCGCGCATGACGCGCTCGAAGTAGCTGCGGCAGGCATCGGCGTGTTCCGGATGGATGAGGTCCCAGACGGTGAGGCCCGCCAGTTCCTTGTCCGAGTAGCCCAGGGTGCGCTTCCAGGCTTCGTTCACGTACTCGAACCGGCCGTCGGGGCGTACGCTCTGGATCAGGTCGGTGGCGTTCTCGAAGAGGTCGCGGTAGCGCTCCTCGCTGGCGCGGAGGGCCTCCTGATCCTGCTTCATGCGCGTGATGTCGCGCGATACGCCCATCGCGCCGATCACGTTGCCCTCCTCGTCGTAGAGCTTCGATGCAGACAGGAAGGAGATGAACACGTTGCCGAACTTGTCCTTGTTGCGCACCTCGCCCATGTACGCGCCGTGCAGCTCCAATTCAGCCTGCACGCGCGCGTACTCGGCCGGGTCGGCGTAGAGCACGCGCGTGTCCAGTCCTGTCACTTCCTCGGCCTCGTAGCCGAAGCGGAGGCTCGCAGCGGGGTTGTACTCGGTGATGCGCCCCTGCTGATCGGCAGCCATGATCATGTCCAGGGAGCTGTCGATGAGGCTGCGCGCGAACCTTCTTGATTGCTTCAGCTCTTCCTGCGTCCTGCGGTTGGCCTCGATCTGGTCGCGCAGCACCTGGTTCACCTCCTCGGCTAGGCGCAGCTGCAACCGCTCGCGCAGGACGCGCTCGCGGGTGGCATTGTCCTGAAGGGCCACCTGCACCGCCGGCCTTCCCTCGTGCATCGTGGGCGAGGCGAATACGAGGATCTCGGTGCCGCCCAGGCTCACAAGGCATTCCGCTTCGTGGCCGTTCTCGGCTTGTTCGAGCAGCGCGCTCAGGGCTGGCTTGTCGAATACCGGGAATATCGTTGAGAAGGGCTTTCCCTCGGGATCGCCAACGACCAGCTGCCTGGCCGCCGCATTGGCGTACACGGCCACCCCATCGGCAACCAGCATGAGGCCGTCTCGCATGCGCTCCACCAATCCCATGAAACTGGCGGACAATGCGCGCTGCTCGGCCTCGGCCTGCTTCTGAGCCGTGATGTCCATGAGCATGCCGAGCACCGTGGGTTCCTCGCCCGTGCGATCCAGGTAAACGTTCTCCAGCGCGTGCATGGCACTGCCATCCTTGCGCCGAAGCCGTATCTCATAATTCACCAATCGGCCCCTCGCCTGAAGGTCGGCCAGGTAGCGCGAGCGGTCATCCGCGGCGAAGTAGAGCGCGGAGGCGTTGCAGGCCATGAGTTCATCCTTGCCCGCATAGCCCATGGCATGCGCCATGGCATCGTTGCACTCCAGGAATCGCCCTTGGAACGTGGTCCTGAATACGCCGGCCAGATTGCCGTTGAGCAGCTGATCGTACCGCGCACGGAGCCGATCGACGTCAGACACCGGCGCCTGCCGCTCCGTCTTTTGTTGGGCCTTCCTGCTCACGGCTGATCCTCTCCTCCTGGGGTATAGGGCGGGGGCACGCGCACGCCATCGATGCGCATCTCGAGACCATCACGGTAGCGGATCACAAGCTGGATGATGCCCTCCTCGCTGAAGAGGGTATGGTCACCCTGCGCCAATCCCGCACTGTACCGGCCTTCCTGGCGCAAGCGGCCATTCGGCCAGTACCAGCGGTGCTTGCCATCCGGCTCCCCATTCTGGAAAGCGCCTGCGAAATACTTCTTGCCATCGCCATAGGTGTAGACCCATTGGCCATCCTTCAGGCCATCCTTGTAGCTCCCTTCCTCCCGGTGATCGCCAACCTCATAAAGCCACTTCCCCTCGCGGCGTCCGTCGATGTTCTCGCCCTGGGTAATCACCTTGCCCTCCTCATCGTACTCCGCCGATGCGCCATCCTCCTTTCCGCGCCGGTAGTTCTCCTCGCGATGCAGCTTGCCGCTCTCATAGAACCACTGCCACCTGCCTTGCGGCAGCCCATTCTGGAAACGGCCCTTCTGCTCCACCTTGCCGCTGCGATGGTAGAAGCTCCAGTCGCCCTCCTTTCTTCCCTCTTTGTACTCGCCCTCGGCGCGCTTCTCGCCGGTGGCATAGTATTCCACCCATGGCCCCTCCATAACGCCCAGATTGTTCACCGATCCTGCGCTCACCAGCTGGTCGCCTTGGTAGATCTTGGCCCCCGTGGTGTTTCCGATCATGTCGAACTCGCGGAAGAGCCCTTCGCGCTTGCCCGACTTGCTGTAGCTGCCAAGGGAGGCCACCTTGCCGTTGGGGTGGAACGTGCGCTTGATCTCCACCGAGAGCTTCTCCGCAGCGCCGGCATCCACGATACCTGCATCGAACTTGACGAGGTCCTTCAGGTTGCCTGAAGCATCATACTCCTTGAAGATGCCCTGCCGCTGATCGTCCACGAAGGAGCCCTCCCACTTGACCTTGCCGTTGGGGTGGAATTCCTTCCACGGCCCCTGCTTGCGCCCCATGCGGTCGATGCGGTTGATGTCCTCGCGGCGGCGGAGCATGCCCGAGCCATAATGCAGCAGGGCCACGATGCGCCCATCCTCGGCGAACTCAAGTCCCCTGCCCTCTTCCTTGCCCGCCCTGAATGGTATCTCCTTATGCTTGGCTCCATTCGCATGGAAATACAGCGCGATGCCCTCCCGGAGGTCGTTCAAGTAGGGTTCTTCGCTCATCACAACGCCTAGCGTATCGAACCGGCGCGTCATCCCCTCCTTGCGGTTGTTGCGGAAACTCACTTCCGATTCAATGCGGCCTCGCGCATCATAGAACCGCCAAGTGCTATCAAGAAGGCCTTCCTTACGGCCACCTTCGGACCGGAGCAGGCCATTCTCGTGGTAATTCCTCCACGCACCGATGCTGCTCAATTGGCCATTCGCATGGAAGTAGCGCGCCAAGCTATCCTGTGCCATGCCATCCGCCATGAGCACGCTCACCATCAGAGTACCCACGAACCGCATGTATTTCATTCTTTCTTAAAGGATAGTGATGATGTAGTATGGTCCGTGGAAACGGTGGATGAAATGGCCCTTCAGCGGTTGACTTTGCGAGTTATCAAAAGTAACCCACCAGCGACCAACACGCATGACCTCTTCAGGAAGGGTTGAAGGCGTTGATGCTGAGGAGCGAATGCCTGGTAATGAACCATTGTTAATAAGATAAGGGAAACCGGATTGTGGATGCTGCAGGGCCATTGAAATGGTTCGATTTGGTGAACGGGACGTGAAGAAGAAGTGGAAACATGGGCGAGCGGCACGGATTGTCGGGTGGAATTGTTAGCAACCGAGAACGATCATTTGGTTACGAACACACCAGGCACGATATGAACAGGTATTCGGTGCATAACGGCCGGTATCTTCGCCACATGGCAGAAAAGGTCGCATTCGGGGGGGATCATGCAGGTTTCAATCTCAAGCAGCGGCTCATGGAACATGCGGTAGCGCGTGGGCTTCAAGTCCAGGATTACGGCACGTATTCCACGGAGTCCATAGACTACCCAGATCCGGCCCATGCCGTGGCGGAAGCTGTTCAAAGCGGGCGCGCCTCGCGCGGGGTGCTCATCTGCGGAAGCGGCAATGGGGTGAGCATTTCGGCCAACAGGCACAAAGGTGTTCGTGCCGCACTCGCCTGGAACGAGGAGGTGGCACGATTGGCGCGCCAGCATAATGATGCCAACATCCTTGCTCTACCC
>CAZJTB010000017.1:0-14245 GCA_964548485.1 uncultured Chryseobacterium sp.
CGTGATCCTCGCGCAGGAGGATGCGGCCGCGCTGCTGTCCATGATCCAGGACAAGCTGGCCAAGGCCGAGTTCCAGGCAGACGACCTGGATGACGTGGTGATCAAGGATCGCTACGCCTCGGAGGCCCTTGGCCTTACGCATACTTACATCCGCCAGCGCTGGCAGGGCATCGAGGTGTGGAACGGCGATATCGCCATTCACCAGCGGGCCGATGGCAGCATCGTGCAGGCCCACATCGGCGCATGGAGCAAGTTGGCCGAGCGCGTGAACGCGGTAAGCCCGGGCATTTCCGGAGAGGCGGCGCTGGCCGCCGTGCTGGCGACTAACCTGCCGGGTGCAGCGGCTCCGGCCTTGGTCGCGGTGGAGGAGGGTGGGCGCAGGCTGATCTTCAGCGCCGAGGGGTTCAGCGGCGAAGCGCCCTTCGCGCAGCTCGTTTACCAACCCGTGGGCGAAGCATTGCGCCTTGCCTGGAACGTGAACCACTATACGCCCGATGGCACGCATTGGTGGAATGTGCGCGTGGATGCGATGACGGGCATGGAGCTGGACCGCAATGATTGGGTGAGCCAATGCGCGTGGGACTATCCCCATCACGACGCCCACGATTGCCCGCTTGCTCCCGAAGCCGCTGCGGCGCCTGCAGCGCCCAACGACTTCAATGTGTACGCCATGCCCACGGAGAGTCCCAGCCATGGCCCGCGCGTGATACGCAACGCGCCCTGGACCGCAGGCGGCGTGGCCTCGCCCTTCGGCTGGAACGACACGAATGGGGCCGCTGGACCTGAATTCACCATAACGCGCGGGAACAACGTGTGGGCGAAGGAGGACATCGCCAACGACAACGAGACCACCATCGGCTTCGCGCCGGATGGTGGCGCCAACCTCGATTTCGATTTCCCCATCAACCTGGCCAATGCGCCCAATACCTACCAGAGCGCGCTCATCACCAACCTGTATTATTGGAACAACATCGTTCACGATGTGCTCTATGGCTACGGATTCAATGAGCCGGCCGGGAACTTCCAGCAGAACAATTACGGACGCGGCGGCACCGGGAACGACTACGTTTTCGCCGATGCGCTCGATGGCGGCGGCACCAACAACGCCAATTTCGCCACCCCGGCAGATGGCACACGGCCGCGCATGCAGATGTACGTGTGGACCTACACCACGCCCAATCGCACGAGCGACCTGGACAATGGCGTGATCGCGCATGAATACGGCCATGGGGTGAGCAACCGGCTTGTGGGCGGCCCGGCCAACGTGAACTGCCTCACCAATGTGGAGCAGATGGGCGAGGGTTGGAGCGACTACCTCGCGCTGATGATGACCATGAAGGCTGGTGATACCGGCCCCATGCCGCGCGGCATCGGCACCTATGTGGTGGGCCAGCCCACCACCGGCGGAGGGATCCGGCCCGCGCCTTACAGCACGGACTTCAGCGTGAACGGCTACACCTACGCGAGCACCAACAACACCGCGCTCACCGTGCCGCACGGCATGGGCTTCGTGTGGTGCACCATCCTGTGGGAGATCACCTGGGAGCTGATCGGCGTCTATGGCTTCGACCCGGATATCTACAATGGCAATGGCGGCAACAACCGGGCGCTCCGGCTCGTGATGGAGGCCATGAAGCTGACTCCCTGCAATCCCGGATTCGTCCAGGGCCGCGATGCCATCCTGCTGGCCGATCAGAACATCTACGGTGGTGCCAACCAGACGGCCCTGTGGGCCGCCTTTGCCCGTCGAGGCCTGGGATCCGGAGCCTCACAGGGCACGGCCGGGAGCCGCACCGACCAGGTCGAATCCTACAGCAGCCCCATCACGGCCAATCTCGGCGTGGCCAGCATCCTGGAGCCAGGCCCTTCCTTCTTCTTCTGCCCTTCATCGCCCGTTACCGTGCGCGCCGTGGTGCGCAACTACGGAGCCAACGCGCAGAGCAACTTCCCGGTGCGCTATCGCCTGAATGGCGGCTCGTGGGTGACGCAGAACGTTCCGGGGCCCTTGGCGGCAGGAGCTTCGGTCATCGTGGTCTTCACCACCCCGTTCACGCCGCCATCGGCCGGCACGCATACCCTGGAGGTGGAAACCAATCTCGCTGGCGACCTCTACGCCGCGGACAACCGCCAATCACGCACGCTCACCGTGACAGCCGGAACCACCATGCCGGCGCCATTGCTAGAAGGGTTATCCACGGCATCGCCTACGCCGTCGGGATGGGTTCTACAGAATCCCGATAACAGCTTCACCTGGAGCACGATCGTGCCGGCCATCGGGCCCGGCCCCTCCTGCGCCTCGTCGCGCGCGTGGTTCATCGACAACTACAACTACAACGGCGTGGGGCAGGAAGACCGCCTGGTAACGCCCTTGGTGAACCTTCTGGGCACAACGGGCACAAGGCTTCGCTTCCATACGGCCTATGCGCGATACAGCGCCTCCCTGTTCGACGGTTTCCGGGTTGACATCAGCAATAGCTGCGGCGGCAATTGGGTCACACTGCTGAACCAGAGCGGCACCGCACTGGCCACCGCGCCGGACAATACCAACCTGTTCACGCCCGCAGCTTGCGCGCAATGGCGCCTGAACGATATCGACATCAGCGCCTATGATGGCCAGACGGTATTGGTGCGCTTCGTGGGGATCAACGGCTATGGGAACAGGCTGTTCATGGACAATGTGGAAATATCCGGCAATACGGCCCTGCCGGTTGAACTGCTCGCGTTCAAGGCGAAGAGCCTGCCCGAGGGCGTGTTGCTCGAATGGAGCACGGCCAGTGAGGCCAACAGCAGCCACTTCGAGGTGCTGCGCTCGTCCGATGCCATCAATTGGTCATTCTTGGGGCGGCAGACCGCTCAAGGCCAGTCGCGCCTGCTCACCGAATATGCGCTGCTGGATGCCAAGCCGCTGATCGGCACCAGCTACTACCGGCTGCGCATGGTGGATCTGGATGGCTCCTCGGAGCTCTCGAGCATCGTCAGCGTTGCGCGCGGCAAGGTCGGCCAGCGCGTGTTCCCCAATCCGAACGACGGCTCCTTCACCCTGCTCCTGCCCGAGGCGGGCACCCCCGTGGAGGTGCGCGATGCCCTGGGTCAGTTGGTACCCATCCATCCGGTTGCGCAAGGCGAAGGCCTGCTCCAGGTCGCGCTGCAGCGTCCGGCTCCCGGGGTGTATTTCGTGCGCATGGGCGCCGATGGCGCGCTCGGGGTGGAGCGCATCGTGGTGGCTGAATAGGGTTCCCAGCGCTTCGCCTTTGTGGGCATGGCCCCGGGATGAACAGTCCTCCTATTTTGCGCGTCCTCCCCATGATGAAATCCTTACGAGCACTCATTCTGGCCGCGACCGCCGCAATCGCCGCAGTCCCCGCTGCATCCCAATCGGCCCGCCCCATCGATCCGAAGATCGAGACGAGGCTGGCAGAATCGGGCTTCCACCCGGCTGACCTGGCCGAAGTGTTGGTTAAGGATGATTACCGATCAGAGGGCTCCAGCGTCCGCCATCTCTACCTGCGCCAGCGTTGGCAGGGCATCGAGGTCTGGAACGGCGACATCGCCGTGCACCTGCTGCCCACGGGTGAGCTGCTGAAGATGAACGTAGGGGCCTACCCGGGGCTCGAGAAGCGGGTGAACGCCGTTTCGCCTTCAATCAGCGCGGAAGCCGCCGTGGCTGCTGTGCTGTCGCGCACCGCTCCGGGGAAGCCCATGCCGGCCCTGCTGAGCGTCCAGGATGAAGGCCGCATGTTGCGATTCGATGGCTCGGCCTTCGGCGGCGAGCCGGTGGTTGCCCAACTGGTCTATCAGCCCAAGGACGGAGCGCTTCGGCTCGCGTGGAACGTGAGCCATTACCTGCCCGATGGCAGCCATTGGTGGAACGTGAGACTGGACGCGCTGACGGGTGAGGAGCTTGACCGCAACGATTGGGTGGCGAGCTGCAACTGGGGCGATGAGTCGCATCACGGCTGCGCCGATCATTCGCCCGAGGAAGCCCCCGCCCCAGCGGCTCCGAATGATTACAACGTGTTCAACTGGCCCACCGAGAGCCCCAGCCACGGGCCGCGAACCCTGGGCAATGCCCCCTGGCTCCTCGGCGGAATCGCCTCGCCCTTCGGCTGGCACGACACCAACGGCGCCGCCGGGCCCGAATTCACGGACACGCAGGGCAACAACTGCCGCGCGCAGGACGACATCGATGCCAATAACACCGGCGGCACGCGGCCCAGCGGAGGGCCAACGCTTGATTTCGATTTCCCGCTCGACCTCACGCAAGCGCCATCCACCTACCTGCCTGCCGCCATCACCAACCTCTTCTACTGGAACAACCTCATGCACGATGTGTGGTACCAGTATGGCTTCACCGAGGCGGCCGGCAATTTCCAGCAGAACAATTACGGCCGCGGCGGCCTCGGCAATGATTGGGTCTGGGCAGACGCACAGGATGGCAGCGGCACCAACAACGCCAACTTCGGAACACCGCCCGATGGCAGCAATCCGCGCATGCAGATGTTCCGGTGGACCTACACCACGCCCAACCGCGACAGCGACCTGGATAATGGGGTGATCGCGCATGAGTACGGGCACGGAATCAGCAACCGCCTGGTGGGCGGCCCATCCAATGCCAGCTGCCTGGGCAATGCCGAGCAGATGGGCGAGGGCTGGAGCGACTACTTCGGGCTGGTGATGACCATGAAGACCGGCGATACCGGTCCCATGGGGCGCGGCATCGGCACCTACCTGCTGGGGCAGCCCATCACAGGACTAGGCATCCGTCCGGCGCGCTACAGCACCAGCTTCGCGGTGAACAACTACACCTATGCAAGCACGAACAGCGGCCTGAGCCAACCGCATGGGATCGGCTTCGTTTGGTGCACCATGCTTTGGGAGATGACTTGGGAGCTGATCGGCGTGTACGGCTTCGACCCCGACATCTACAACGGCACCGGGGGCAACAACATCGCCATGCGCCTGGTGATCGAGGGCCTGAAGCTCACCCCGTGCAATCCCGGATTCGTGGATGGGCGCGATGCCATACTGGCCGCCGATCAAGCGCTTTATGGAGGTGCCAATCAGGGCTACATCTGGGCGGCCTTCGCGCGCCGTGGGCTTGGAGCCAGCGCCAGCCAAGGCAGTTCCAATAACCGCAGCGATCAAACCGAGGCCTTCGACACGCCTGTGCCGAACAACATCGGGGTGGCCGAAGTGCTCTCACCGCGTGGTGACCTGTTCGATTGCGCCGCCACCAACCTGCCAGTCACGATCACGGTGCGCAATTTCGGCCAGCAGCCACAGAGCGATTTCGAGCTGCGATACCAGTTGAATGGCGGCGCCGAGGTGGTGGCCACCTACACGGGCACACTCGCCGCCGGCGCCTCGGCCACCTTCACCTTCCCGCAAACCCTCACGATCAACGGCACAGGACCGCAAACCCTCACGGCGCGCACCAATCTCACCGGCGACCAATTCACGGGCAATGATGCCGCGACAAGCGCCATAACCGTGAGCGCGCCCACCCTGGTGGCGTCCACCTACACGCAGAATGTGGCGGCCCCCGAGTTCCGTGCGGGCCGGTGGGCCCTCGGCCGCCTCACCCACCCCGACCGGCTGGAGGCTGCAGAACCCGGATAACGGGAACACCTGGGTCACGGTGGCCGTGTCCAATCAGGCCGCCTGCGTGGGCACACGTGTTTGGGCCATTGACAACTATAACGTGAACACGCCCGGCCAGGAAGACCGGCTGCTATCGCCGCTCGTGGATCTTGCAGGCTCTGCCGATAGCCGCCTCCTCTTCAAGCACGCCTACCGCCCTTATTCGGCCAGCTATCCTGATCGCTTGCGCGTGGAGGTGAGCGCGGATTGCGGCCTCTCTTGGAGCACGGTGTTCAATGAGGCGGGCACGGTGCTCGCCACAGGCGCGGCCTCCACCGCGGCATGGACGCCGACCGCGTGCAGCAACTGGAGGCAGAACAGCATCAGCCTGTCGGCGTTCGACGGCCAGCAGGTGCTCGTGCGCTTCGTGAATGTGAACCAATGGGGCAACTGGCTCTACTTGGACGATGTGGTGATCGAGCGCAACGGCGTTCGTGTGGCGCTGAAGCTCTTGCTAGACGGCCCCTATGATGATAACACCGGCCTCATGCGCGACGACCTGCGCGCCGGCGGACTTCTTCCCACGCAGGAACCATACACTGCGCTTGGGTTCACCCAGGTGGCCGGTGGGGGTGAGAGCGTATCGCCGGCCGTGCTCGGCGCCACCGGCAGCGATGCCATCGTTGACTGGGTGATGCTGGAGCTGCGCGATGCCGTGGTCCCCGGGACTGTCATCGCAACGCGCAGCGCATTGCTGCAGCGGGACGGCGATGTGGTGGATCTCGATGGCGCATCTCCGGTCGTCTTCCGCGCAGGCAATGGCAGTTATCGTGTGGTGGCCAGGCATCGCAACCACCTGGGTGCCATGACGGCCTCGCCCATCGCGCTAAGCACCACGGCGGTTGGGGTGGACCTGACGCTGCCGGGCACAGCCACCTTCGGCTCCGAGGCGCAGCGGCTGCGCAATGGCCGCACCATGCTCTGGAGCGGCGATGCATTCCGCGATGGTGAGCTGCGCTACGTGGGCGAGCTGAACGACCGTGATCCCCTGCTCCTGTTCATCGGTGGCAGCGTGCCCACGAATGTGAGCGCCCCGGGTTACCATCAGCTCGATATCAGCCTTGATGGTGTTGTCCGCTACGTGGGCGAAGGCAACGACCGCGACCCGATCCTGGTGGGCGTGGGCGGCAATGTGCCAACGAATACACGTGCGCAGCAACTGCCCTGATCGGCCGATCAAAGCGAGCGCTTCTTCTTGAAGAAGGCCTTCATCAGGTCGGCGCACTCGGGCTCAAGCACGCCGCCGGTCACCTGCGTCTTCGGGTGCAGGAGCGCCCCGCCGATGCGCCGGTAGCCGCTCTTCTCATCGAACGCGCCGAACACGATGCGGCCCGCTTGCGCCCAGCGCAGGGCGGCGGCGCACATGGGGCAGGGCTCCACCGTGACATAGATGGTGCAATCCGTGAGGTACTTGCCGCCGATGGCCTCGGCGGCGGAGGTGATCGCCTGCATCTCCGCGTGCGCTGTCACATCGTTCAGCAGCTCGGTGAGGTTGTGGGCCCGTGCGATGATGCGCTCGCCAGCCACCACCACCGCGCCAATGGGCACCTCATCCTTCTTGAAGGCCTGCTCCGCCTCCCGGAGGGCCTGGCGCATGAAGTGCTCGTCGCCCAGGGCCATCATTCGAGCATCACAGTGCTGCGCTGCACAGCTCCGCTTCCGCGGACGACCTCCACGACGTAGGCGCCGCGGCGCAGATGCGAGACATCGATCGGCTGCTCATCCCTGGCGATCCGCGCCTGCATGGCGGTGCGCCCTGTGGCATCGAGCAAGCGCAACGCGCTGCCCGTTGCGCCAGACACCACGATGCGGCCCGACGCGGGATTCGGCGCGATGCGCAAGGGCGCTGCTTCAGGGCCAGAAATGCCGACCGTCGATCCAGGAGTGCAGTCGAGGTGATGCTCGATGTGCGCGCCATCGTCGATCATGATGGACTCATCGCTGGGTAGGCCGGGTGTCCAGGCGAAGAAGAAGAGCATCATCTCATCCGTGGTGGCCTCGCCGGCGGTCACCAGCTGCGGTGGGCTGCTCGGGTTGCTGGGGTTCGCGCTCGTGTTGTCGTAAACGCCCTCGCTGTGGATCACCGTTCCTGCGGGCAGGTAGATGGGGTTGCGGAAGAAGTACATGTCCTGCCAGCGGAAATCCCATTGCGGGAGGTCGATCAGTGGCACCACCTGCCCGCCGGGCTTCACCGCCCAGCTCTTCAGGCTGCGGCAGATCAAATGGCCATGCGGCCCGATGGCCGTGATGGTGGCATTGAGCGGCACGGTGTACTGCTGGTTGAAGGTGCGCACCTGGTTGGCCGGGATCACCAGCGGCCCGTTGGTCATGTTGCCATGGTGCAGGATGGCGTCGATGCTGAGCTCGCGCATGAAGGGCGCTGTACCCAGCCTCAGGTTCACACGCGTGCTATCGAGCTGCACGGTGCTGGTGGCGGGGTAGTGCACCTGGATCACGATGTCGGCGTTCGCGAGCAGCTTGATGCCCATGCCGGGCGGGGTGAAGAAGGGCTCCGAGCCGGGCACCCAGATGCCGATGAGCTTCGCGCTGGGCACGCCGATGCCGCCGAAGCTGGTGTAGCCGGGTGCGGGGTCCTGCGCATCGAGCTGCAGGGCCTGCCCGGTGGCATCCTGGAAGACGAGCACGTGGTGCACCATCTCGCGGTTGCCGGGCACCACCTCCATGCCGGTGATCCAGCTGTTCGTGGGATTGCTGATCGGCAGCACGAAGCAGCGGTACAGGTCCGAGGTGGAGGAAGGGATGGCGTAATCCTCCATGATGGCCGTGATGTCCGGGTTGGCGATCTGGGCCTCGTCGGAATACGCCGGCGGCACCGGGGCGTTCTGCGCATTCCCTTCCGGCGCGCCGCCATCCACCCAGGCGGCGATGATGTCGATTTCGTCCTGCGTGAGCAGCCGTTCATGGGCCAGCGGCCGATAGGCTTCATCGGGCGGCCAGGGGGGCATGAAGCGGGCCTGGGTCGCGGCCCGCATCTCCTGGCGCCACCAATAAGCATCCACATAGCCCATAAGGCTGAAGTGGGCCGGGCCGCCATCGTGGTGGCAGGTGGTGCAATGGGAGTACACGATGCAGGCGACATCATCGCTCCAGGTGGGTGTTTGCGCGGCTGCGGGAAGCATGGCGCACCAAACGGCCAGAGTCAGCAGCTTCTTCATGCGTGCTTCGATGTGCGATTGGCTCAGTGATTCAATTCCTCCATCACCTCCTCGCCCACCAGCACCCCCTCGGTGCCTGGCTTGATGTCCTTGATGTTGAGCTGCGTGCTCACGCGGCCCTGCCACTCGTGGTCCTCGATCGCATACAGCACGCTGAAGGGCTGGCCGCTTCTCACCAGTTCGAGCCAATGCGCCTGCTTGAAGGCGATGGCATCGAAGGAGCGCCGCAGGTTGTCGGGGTGCGCGAGGCGCATCTTCAGATGGTGCTCGCCAACAAGCCGCGCGCTGCCGGTATCCACCACGCCACGGCCGAGGAAGACGGGCCGCATGTTGCCCGGGCCGTAAGGGGCCATGTGCCGGATCACGCGCAGGAGCCCGTCGTCGATGGCATCGAGGCGCAGCTCCAGGTCAACATCCTCCTCGGGCACGCGCTGCTCAGGGCGGATCATCCGTCGCACCGCGGCATCGAAGCGCTCCCGGAAGGCATCGAGGTTCTCCAGCGGCAGGGTGAGCCCCGCGGCATACATGTGCCCGCCGAACTGCTCCAATAGGTCGCTGCACGCGCTGATGGCCTCGTACACATCGAAGCCGCGCACGCTGCGGGCGCTGCCCACCGCCTTGCCGTTGCTCTCGGTGAGCACCACGGTGGGCCGGTAGTGCCGCTCCACCAGCCGCGCGGCCACGATGCCCACAACGCCTTTGTGCCAGCTCTCGCTGAACACCACCGTGCTCCAGGCATCGCGCAGCCAGGCATCGTCCGCGAAGCGCGCCAGCGCCTCCTCGGTGATGCTGCGGTCCAGCTCCTGCCGGTGGCTGTTGCTCCCGTCCACGAGCGCGGCTGCCGCTGCGGCTTGCTTCGCATCGTGCGCGAGCAGCAGCTCCACCGCTTGCCGGCCATGATCGATGCGCCCGGCGGCGTTGATGCGCGGCCCGATGGCGAAGACCAGGTCGCCCACGCCCAGGCGCTTCTTCACCCCGGCCATGCCCATGATGGCCCGCACGCCATGGCGTGGCTGGTCGTTCAGCTGCTTCAGCCCGAAGTGGCATAGGATGCGGTTCTCACCCGTAACCGGCACGATGTCGCATGCCGTGCTGATGGCCACCAGGTCCAGCGCGGCAGTGAGTTCCTCGAAGGGGATGCCGTTGCGCTGCGCGAAGCCCTGCATCAGCTTGAAGCCGATGCCGCAGCCGCTCAGATCCTTGAAGGGGTAGGGGCAGTCGGGCCGCTTGGGGTCGAGCACGGCCACCGCCTCGGAAAGCGATTCGCCGGGCAGGTGGTGGTCGCAGATGATGAAGTCGATGCCGCGCTCCTGGGCATAGGCCACCTTGTCGTTGGCCTTGATGCCGCAATCGAGCGCGATGATGAGCGTGGCGCCTTCCTCCTTCGCCTTGTCGATGCCCTGGAACGAGATGCCATACCCTTCGCTGTAGCGGTCGGGGATGTAGAAGCTGAGGTTGCCGGTGAAGCGCGCGAGGAAGCCATAGACGAGCGCCACCGCCGTGGTGCCATCCACATCGTAGTCACCGTACACCATGATGCGCTCCTGGTCGCCCAAGGCCCGCTCGATGCGTTCCACGGCCTGCTGCATCCCGGCCATCTGGAAGGGGTCGTGGAGGTCCTCCAGCCGCGGGCGGAAGAAAGCCGCCGCCATCCGCGGGTCGGTGATGCCGCGCTGGGCCAGGAGCGTGGCGCCGCTCTCCGGGCACCGCTCGTAGGTGAGGGCCTTCACGGCCTCGGGATGAGGCGTGTCCTTCAAACGCCAGCGCTTGGCCGAGGATGACATGTGACGAAGATAGACCCGCGGCAATAAGCTGCGAGGCCCCTGCCACCGTTCGGTGGAGGGGCCCCGTAGCCTAAGGCGCTCTCGCCTTCAGCAGCAGGCGTTGGACGCTGCTCGCTAACGGTATCCGTTGATGTAGGCGTTGGCGATGATCTCGCTCTCGCGGATCAGGCCCTGCACGATTTCACGGATGACGTCGTCGAGCTGTTGGTCCGAGTAGCGGTTCAGGTCATTGTACACGTGCGTTTTCCGCTTGCTGCTCTTGATGAAGGCGATCTTGTCCTTCTTCGTCATGGGGCCTTCTACGGCGATGGCGGCAAAAGGATCGCGCCACCCCGGAACGGCAGCGGCGGCACCCTCCCGGGCGCCGCCGCTCCTTCACCAAAACCGGAGACCATGGCTGCGCGGGTCCCATCGCGTACGGTTCGTTCAGGCCAGGCCCGAAGGGTTCATGGCGCGAAGGCCATGCATCAGGCGGAGAGCCTGCAGGTAGCGGTCCACATCGCCGGCGAGGAGCAGGGCCTTGGCGGCATTCTTCAGTTTCTCGTAGCGTTTCATGGCGGCTGTGTTGATCGGTTCCGTCACGATAACGCCAACCGCCGTGCCAAAGTGCGCGGCATCGTGCGGAAAGCCATCCTTGACTGGAGCCACGCGCCTACTTTCGGCGCACCTGTTCAAACAGGGGAGAAGCATGCAGCGGGCGGCTTACCTGGTGGGCATCGCGGGGGGCAGCGGATCGGGCAAGACCAGCCTGGTGCGCGCCCTGCGCGAGGCCCTGCCGCCCGGCATGAGCTGCACCGTTTCGCAGGACGACTACTACCACCCGAAGGAGCAGCAGGCCATCGACCCCAATGGCCGCATCAATTTCGACCTGCCCACGGCCGTTGACCTTGATGGGCTGGCTCGTGACCTGCAAGCGCTGGTAACGGGGGTGCCCATCCTGCGGAAGGAGTACACCTTCAACCAGGAAGGGAAGGAGCCCGCGTTGATCGAGCTGAAGCCGGCACCCATCATCCTGGTCGAGGGCCTATTCGTGCTGCACCACCAGCCGGTGCGCGACCTGTTCGACCTGCGCGTGTTCATCGATGCCAGCGAGGCCAGCCAGCTGGAGCGCCGCCTGAAGCGCGATGCCCGTGAGCGCGGCTATGGAGAGGACGATGTGCGCTACCAGTGGGAGCATCACGTGCTGCCCGCCTACCGCCAGTACCTTTTGCCGTACCGGCACCTCTGCGACCTGCATGTGGTGAATGAGCTCGGCTTCGAGCGGGCAGCCCGGGTGCTGCGGGACCACTTGGTGAACGCGGCCAAGCGGTCGGAGCCAGCGCCTCAGTTCTGATACAGGCGGTGCTCGCGGATGAAGGTGGCCACCTGCTGCGCCAACGCGTCGGGGGGCAGGTGACCGGCCGGGAGCTGCTCGCGCACACGCGTGGAAGAGATGTCCATCACCGGCGCATCGGTGACAAGGCGGATGCGCGGATGGTGGGCAAGTGGGTTCAGCGCGCCGTGCAGCTCGGCGCCGGGTCGCGGATACACCAGCACATCGTGGTGGGCCAGGATCTCCTCGGGTTCCTTCCAGCGGTGAAGCGCCTGCAGGTTATCGCTGCCGATGATCAAGCTGAACTGATGCTCCGGCCAACGCGCACGCATCGCGCGGAGCGTATCCACCGTGTAGCTGGGGGTGGGCAGCGAAAGCTCGAAGTCGCAGGCATCCAGCCCGGGATGATCCTGGATCGCCAGGCGCACCATGGCCAAGCGCAGCTCGTCGGGGCTGATGGGCTGATGCTGCTTGAAGGGATTGAGCGGCGTGACCACGAGCCAGACGGCATCGAGGCCTTGGGTGCGCAGCATGTGCTCGGCCACCGCCACGTGCGCCCGGTGCGGCGGGTCGAATGTGCCGAAGAGGAGGCCCACCTTCATCGCGCGAGGAATTCACGCACCAGCGCCTCGGCCTCCGCGCACGCGCCGATGAGGTCGTCGTTCACCACGGTGCGATCGAAGCGCGGCGCGTAGGTGAGCTCATGCGCCGCCTTGCCCACGCGCTTGGCGAGGCTCTCGTCGGTTTCCGTGCCGCGCGCCCGCAAGCGCTGCTCCAGCGCTTCCAGTGAGGGCGGCGCGATGAACAGCGCGAGGGCTTCCGCGCCGAATTCCTTCTTCAGGTTGAGGCCGCCCTCCACATCCACATCGAAGACCGGATGCCGGCCTTCGCCCTGGATCCGCAGCACCTCTTCGCGCAAGGTGCCATAGAACCGGCCGGGGTACACTTCTTCCCACTCCACGAATTCCCCGGCTGCGATGCGGCGCTTGAATTCCTCCTCCGTCAGGAACCAATAGTCGTGGCCGTCGCGCTCGCTGCCGCGCATGGGCCGCGTGGTGGCGCTCACGCTGAAGGCCAGCCCCAGCCCGCGCTCCATGAGGTGACGCACGATGGTGGTCTTGCCAGCGCCCGATGGCGCCGATACGATGATGGCCTTGCCCTGCATCAGAGCACGTTGAGCAATTGCTCCTTCACCTTCTCCAGCTCGTCCTTCATGCGCACCACCAGGTGCTGCATGGCGGCATCATTGGATTTGGAGCCGATGGTGTTGATCTCCCGCCCCATCTCCTGCGCGATGAAGCCGAGCTTGCGCCCTTGCGGCTCTAGCAGCGCCAGGGTCTCGGCGAAGTGCCCGCAATGCGCGGCTAGGCGCACCTTCTCCTCGGTGATGTCGAGTTTTTCCAGGTAGTAGATCAACTCCTGCTCGAAGCGCGATTCGTCCACCTCGGCCTTCAGCTCGGTGAGCTTGGCGCGCAGACGCTCGCGGGTGCGGTCCTGGCGGCCTGCATCGAGCGCGGCCACTTGATCGAGCAGCGATGCGATGCCCTGCGCGCGCTGCTTCAGTTCCGCTTCGAGCTTGGCGCCCTCGTTGGCGCGGAAGGCCTTGAAGGATCGGAGCGCATCGGCGACGAGCGCGCGCACGCCGGACCATTCCTCATCATCGGCGCGGTCGCTGGTGGTGGTGCTCACATCGGGCAGGCGCAGCACCTGCGCGAAGAGGTCGGTGCTCGCATCCGGCGCCGCCTCATCGCGGATGGCCTTCAACTCGGCATAGTAAGCCTTGATGAGCTCGCGGTCGAAGCTGGTGTGCTTGGTGGCATGCAGCGATTCGGCGCTCACGAACACATCCACCTTGCCGCGCACGAGCTCTTCGCCCAGCGCCTGCCGCAGCTCCTGCTCGCGGTCGCGGTAAACGGCAGGCAGCTTCAGCAGCAGGTCGAGCTGCTTGCTATTCAAGGCGCGGATCTCGACGGTGACCTTGCGGTCCTTCACTACGCCTTCGGCGCGGCCGAAGCCGGTCATGGATAGGAGCATGCGTTCTATTGAGGCGCCAAATGTACCCGGACCTACTTCACCCGATCCGCGCGGCTAACCAGATGCACGCCCGTGAAGATCAGCGCGGCGCACAGGCCCTGCTGCCAGCCGATGGAACCACTGAGGTGACCTTCCAGTGAACGGCCTAAGAGGTTACGATTCACGGGCGTCTTCAAGGAGCTGAGTTTTCAACAAGGTGCATCAATTTGGACGAATTGAATTTAACTTCACTTGGCCTCCTCCATCGGCCACCAGTTCCTGTGCAACACCAACAACGGCAATACGCAGAACTTCCGGGT